>CAXBEA010000026.1:0-38617 GCA_963974645.1 uncultured Neptunomonas sp.
CAAGGAGACTGCCGCTGGGCAGTTGGAACATAAGCATAGAATATAATTTATCAATAAAAAAAGAGGAATACATATGAAATTCAAACAGTTGTTAGCTATATCTGCGTTCGGTGTTATTGCCCTAGCCACTCCATTGCAGGCGTCTGAAGGACATGGCAGCGGGGAGCATAGTGCGATGTCCAAAGATATGGGTAGTAGTAAGATGTTTCTAGAGAAACGTGATATTGATGGTTATACCGTCAGTTTCCACGTGATGCCAGCAGCGGAAGGGATGCGCCACGGAGGTTCTCATAACCTGATGGTTAAGGTTGAACAGGGGGATGAAGTCGTCTCCGAACTGCAGGCCAACTCCAAGGTGGTCTATCCCAACGGCAAGGAAGAAAGCAAACCGCTGATGAAGATGGGCGACTGGTATATGGCCGGATACGACCTGCAACCGGGTGGCAAGAATCAGGTGATGGTGCTGTTCAAAACTCCAGACGGTAAGAAGCATTTTGGTGGCGTGCATTACGGCCAATAATAGTCGTTGCTGTGCTCGAAGAGCATAGCAATGCTGCCAGGGGGTTAAGAGAACCCCCGGTATAATCTATGAATATCGAGGTTTTAAAAACGGTGGGAAGATGGCCGAGATGCCCGCTGGGCAGGGTGAGTGTTGTTACCTTGCTAAGTGCCTGCAGTCCGCTAGGTGAATGGCAGCGGCCAGCGGATCCAAATGGTTTCGTCGTTGATACGGCGATAAGTCTTGATACAGGGCGGGGCTGTACAGTAAAAACTGTGTCGGCTGTCATGGGTTGATTCTGGCAATTTGGCCCTTGCTGGCGCCTCTTTCTGGCAGCCGTCGCCCGAGGTAAACGTTAAAAACGGATTGAGCGCTCCGAAACCTGAGCGTTAATCCTAGAGTCCCCGCGCCCACTCAGGCCGAAGATGGGTCTTTCCCGAGGCGCTCAAGGCTGTTCGAGCCTGCTCGATCAATAGCGCCTTGTCTCTCCCCAAAACCCCTTTAAGCGCCAGATAGTTTGAAGCATGATCGCTTCTGAAAACGGTCTTTTCGAGCTTCAGGTTTTCTAAAAACAGTAGGCTCTCTTCAAGGAGTTCGTGCTGTGATAGGGGTTTGAACAAGCCATCGTAGCCTTCTTGCATCAATGCATCCCCCTGCGGCAACATCAGTACCAGGGTCGACAGGTATTCTGGTTGCGCTGCGGAAACCAGCTTGGCTGAATTGATGGCGTGTTGCTGGCTCAGACGTTTGCCGCCCAAGCCATTAAGCACCATGACCGAGGCTTTGATGCCTGCGGCTTTCAGTTTTTGCAGGGCGTCCAGAGATGAGTGGTAATTCTCGCCTTTGCGGACCGATGCCAGCACCTCGTCATCACCCGATTCGATGCCGACATAGACTAGGGTTAACCCCAGCGTTCGCAACTCAGACAATTCTACAACGGTCTTGTTTTTCAGATTACGAGGCAGGCAGTAGGCAGAGACCCTACGAACATCCGGCAGGTGCTGTTTGATGGCGGCAAGAATTGTTGTCAGACGTCGGCTGGAAAGGGTCATCGCATCACCATCAGCCAGGAAAATCCGGTCTACGGGGTACTTTGAACAGGCAACAATCTCTTTTAGGGTTTCATCCTCAGGCTTAACTCGAAACTGTTTCTGAGGGTCCCTGTACATGTCGCAGAACGTACATTTGTTGTAGCTGCAGCCGTTGGTGATCTGCAGTATCAGCGATCGTGCTTCGCTGGGAGGCCGGAATAGTGGCTCGATATATTGCATGTTTGGGACACCTATTTAACCTGTTTCAAGATAACAGCCTGAGATGCTACTTAGGCTGGAGACGGGTCTCGTCTGCGGCCAGGGCAAGGGTAACCAGCGGCGGGGTAAAAAAAATGATGAATTCAATCGGATCGTTCATAAACCTCTGACCAGCCTTACTAAACTACAGCCTTCCTAAACTCTAGCGAAGTTCAGACTAAACCGAACCCTGAGCTTGATAATAAGCGCCTTTAAGTCGCTTGTCCTGCGCTGATCCCGATCACCGCAACACGACCGCCAGGAACCGGCAGAAAAACTATCGCTGTCCCATGATAGCCAGCAAATTATTGGCGTAGATGCAGGTGGTTCCGGATCCGCGTTACCAACGAATCACCCTCGTGGCAAAAAGCAGGTGGTGAACGGATGACGCTGGATACCGATCTGCAGTTTTGGTCTGGCGCCAAAACGCATAGGTTTGGTCTCTATTCTTCAATGCGTTGCTATTGATTTAAGAGCTACTGATTTAAGAGCTACTGATTTCAGGGCTATAGAATGTTAGGGCTATTGGATGGCTAGGTGCAGAACCTAGCCATCCAATAGCGGAGGGCTTAGCGGAAGCTGTTGTTGATCACCTGAAGTACTTCATTACCCGGACAGAGTGCACTTTCGGTCAGGCCATTAAGCGGTTTGTCGGTGGTGTTTAGCACTTCGTGCAGGTCTTCGGCGCTCGGGTCGATGTACAGTAACCCTGTCAGGGTTTTCGCTGCGGTCCGATCCTGGGGATCATAGCTCTCATCGACCCCCTCCAGGCGGATGATTGAGCCGTCGTGGAGGCAGATGTCATGGCAGCGGCTGCCAACCGGACAGCTGGAGATGATCTCCTCCTTGACCGGGATGAAGTCGGTCACCGATGCGGTTTCGATATGGTCGCGGATATAATCGTAACTCTTGGTCGACCCCTGGTGATTGTTAAAGGTCACGCAGGGCGAGATCACATCGATAAAGGCAAAGCCGCGATGGCTCAAGGCTGCTTTGATCAGCGGCACCAGCTCCTGTTTGTCGCCGGAAAAACTGCGTGCGACAAAGGTTGCCCCAAGCTGGATCGCCAGTGTTGCCAGATCGATCCCTTCGAGTAGGTTCTCCTCCCCTTTTTTACTCTTGGAACCACGATCGGCAGTGGCGGAAGTCTGACCTTTGGTTAGGCCATAAACACCGTTATTGGCGACGATGTAGAGCATGTTGAGGCGGCGACGGACGACGTGTGAAAACTGCCCCAGGCCGATCGCAGAGGTGTCGCCGTCACCGGACATGCCGATGTAGACCAGATCCCGGTTAGCCATGTTGGCGCCGGTGACGATCGACGGCATCCGTCCGTGGACCGAGTTAAAACCGTGCGCCTTGTCGAGAAAATAGGTCGGCGCCTTGGAGGAACAACCTATCCCTGACAGCTTGGCGATCCGGTGTGGCGGTAGCGACAGCTCATGGCAGGACTGAATAATCGCAGCGCCAATCGAGTCGTGGCCGCAGCCTGCGCACAGAGTCGATAGCGGTCCTTCGTAGGCTTGATGGGTTAGCCCGAGGTCGTTGACGGGTAGTTTGGGATGACGAAATGAAGACTTTTGATAACTCATGATTTATCTGCCTGCCACTTTGAGGGTGGGTTTTTTACCCGCGCTATCTTGCTGATGCGCATCGATGCTGTCGTTGATAAAACGCGCTGAGATCGGCAGTCCGTCGTAATGAACGACCTTGGTTAGCTTCTGCGGAACGGCGTCAAGTTCGTTCACCAGCAGGGTGCGCATCTGGCCATCGCGATTCTGCTCGATGACGTAGAGCCGCTCATGGCTGTCGATGAATTGCACGACCTCCTCGGCGAAGGGGAAGGCCTTGATGCAGCAGCTATCTACCTTGATTCCCTTGGCTGCTAACAGGTCGACCGTTTCGGTCGCAGCGGCTGCGGTGGTGCCGTAATAGATCAGCCCTATTTTGTTGTTCTTGCCCTGGGTTTGAATCTTAGGTTTGGGCAGCAGGGTCGCGGCAGTATCGAACTTGCGGTTCAAGCGGTTGACGTTGTCGACATAGATATCCCCCAGCTCGGTGTAGACGGCGTAGTGGTCACGCGAGGTGCCGCGGGTAAAGAACGCCCCCTTGGTCGGGTGGGTGCCGGGGTAGGTACGATAACAGATGCCATCGCCGTCAGTGTCCAGGTAACGACCAAACTTGACCATCTCGTCGAGTTGTTCGGCGTTCAATACCTTGCCACGGTCGTAGCGGGTGTCATCATCCCAGTCCAGCGGCTCACTGAGGTGGTCGTTCATCCCCAAATCCAGATCACTCATGACAATGATCGGGGTTTGCAGCCGCTCGGCCAGATCGAAGGCTTCGGCGGTCAGGTCGAAGCACTCTTTCGGGGTCGAGGGAAACAGCATTACTTGTTTGGTATCGCCGTGGGACGCATAGGCACAGGCGAGTACGTCGGGTTGTTGGGTGCGGGTTGGCATCCCCGTTGAGGGGCCGGCGCGCTGGACGTTGATCAGTACGATCGGCAGCTCGGCAAAGTACGCCAGTCCCAGAAACTCTGTCATCAGCGAGATGCCGGGGCCGCTGGTTGCGGTAAAGGCACGAGCACCGTTCCAGGCCGCACCGATGGTGATGCCGATTGCTGCCAGCTCATCTTCGGCCTGCACAGCTGCGAAATTCTTCTTGCCGCTGGCCGGATCGATCCGCAGCCGGTTGGCATACTCCATGTAGCTTTCAACCACCGAAGTGGAGGGGGTGATCGGGTACCAGCCGCAGACACTGGCGCCGCCGTAGACCGCTCCTAGGCCGGTGGCAGTATTGCCGTCGATCATGATGTGATTATTGATCTTATCGCTACGCTGAACCCGGATGCCAAGCGGGCAGTCGAAATGGGTCGAGGCATATTTGTGACCGAGCTGTAGCGCATAAACGTTGGGGATGATCAGTTTGTCTTTGCCCTTGAACTGATCCTTGACCAGCCCCTGGAGGACCTCAAACTCGATATCCAGCAGCGCGGCTAGCGCACCCACATAGATCACGTTTTTGAACAGCTGCCGCTGGCGCGGATCCTTATACTCGCGCAGGCAGATCTCCGAGATTGGAATGCCGATCAGATTTACATCCTCACGGATCAGTGCGGGTGGCAGTGGTTTGGTCGAATCGTAGAGAAAGTAACCGCCGGGCAGCAGGCTTTGGATATCCCTCGCCAGGCTTTGGCTGTTCATCGCGACGATAATATCGGCGCCGCCACCGCGGCGTCCCAGGTAGCCCTTTTCGCTCACCCGGACTTCGTAAAAAGTAGGCATCCCTTGAATATTGGAGGGAAACTCGTTTCTAGGGCTCACCGGGATGCCCATTCGGAACAGTGACTTGGCAAACATCAGGTTGGCGCTGGCCGAGCCGGTGCCATTGACGTTGGCAAAACGGATTACAAATTCATTGACTGCTTTAAGCTGTTGCATCGGTACCAACCTGCGCCTGTGTAAGAGTAAATTTTTGCATATCCCACGCACCTGTGGGGCAGCGCTCGGCACATAGGCCGCAGTGAAGACAGACATCCTCATCTTTGGCCATGATCTGGCCGGTCTTTAGATCTGCAGAGATATAGAGCGCTTCGCGGCTTTCGCTTGCCGGTACCTTAAGACGTGCACGTAACTCGGGCTCGTCGCCGTTAGCGATGAAGTTGATGCAGTCCATCGGGCAGATATCTTCGCAGGCCCCGCATTCGATGCAGTGAGGTGCCGAGAACACCGTATGCACATCACAGCTGAGGCAACGAGCGGCTTCGGCTAAAGCCAGTTGATCATCAAAGCCGAGTTCAACTTCGGCCTTGCGATCTTTCAACGCCTTGGCCATCTCCAGGTGCGGAACCGCCTGGCGGTGCTCATTGGAGACCGCATTTTGGTAGCTCCATTCGTGTACGCCCATCTTCTGGCTGACCAGGTTGTAGCCCTCCTGGGGCCGATCTCGGTTCAGGTCTTTACCCTGACAATAGAGATCGATAGACACTGCGGCTCGGTGACCGTGGGCGACAGCGGTAATAACGTTTTCCGGACCCAAAGCAGCATCACCGCCGAAGAAAATATCGGCGCGGGTTGATTGCAGTGATTCCTTGTTCAGGATTGGCATCCCCCATTTGTCGAAATCGATACCCAGGTCGGCTTCGATCCAGGGGAAGCGAGCATCCTGGCCGATGGCGACCAGCACCTCGTCGCATTCGATCAGTACCGGCGCTTGCCCGGTAGAGACTAGGCTGCGCTTACCGTTACTGGCGTAGACGGACTCCACCACATCAAACAGCATACCGGTCAGCTTGCCATCGGTGATGAGATACTCTTTGGGCACGTGATGGTTGATAAAGTTGATCCCTTCGGCTTGGGCATCCTCTTTCTCCCAGGGTGAGGCTTTCATATCTTCAAAGCTTGAGCGAACCACGACCTGAACCTCTGTGGCTCCCATCCGTAGCGCGGTCCGACAGCAGTCCATGGCAGTATTACCGCCGCCGAGCACGATCACTTTCTTGCCCGCTTGTTTGATGTGCTCGAAGGCGACTCCTGCCAGCCAGTTGATGCCGATTTCGACTGCTTTACCGGCTTCTTTCCTGCCGGGGATGTCGAGATCGCGGCCGACGGGTGCGCCTGTGCCTATGAATACCGCATCAAAAGCTTCGTCTAGTAAGGTGTTGAGGCTGTTGATTGCAGTGCCAAAACGGGTGTTGATACCCATGTTGAGAATCAGATCGACCTCTTCGTCGAGCACTGTTTCGGGGAGGCGGAAGCTGGGGATCTGGCTGCGTACCATGCCGCCCGCTTTGGCGTCACGGTCGATCAGGGTTATCTCGTAGCCCAATGGCATCAAGTCGCGTGCCACTGTCAGCGATGCAGGGCCGGCACCGATCAGCGCTATTCGCTTGCCATTTTTGGTTGTGGGAATCTTGGGTAGGAAGTCGCTGATGTCACCTTTGTGATCTGCCGCGACACGTTTTAGGCGACAGATCGCCACAGGCGCTTCATCGACTCTGGTGCGACGGCAGGCGGGCTCGCAGGGGCGGTCACAGACACGACCAAGAATTCCTGGAAAAACGTTGGACGTCCAATTCACCATATAGGCATCGGTGTAACGTTTTTCGGCGATCAGGCGAATATATTCAGGAACCGGCGTGTGCGCCGGACATGCATATTGGCAGTTCACGACTTTGTGGAAATAGTCGGGAGAGCTTAGGTCAGTTTCTTTCAAGGCAACCTACCTTTGGTAGTGAGTTGGAAATAACTCATTGAGCTAATACATAAACAGTTGCCAGCCCCCGGGGAGCAGCAGCGGCTGCCTGCTCGTTAATACGCGCTAAGGGGGTTGAATCAGGCAAGGCTCCGTGGCCCTGAGCCGATAGAGATATATTTCCTGACAACAACTGTGGCAATTCTAACCATAGAGGAGCACAGGGGCCACTTTTAAGAGGGCGACAAAGGTATAAAATATTGGTTGAGGTTTGGCTAGGTTAGTTCGGCACGAGCAGCTGTTCAGGAATTAAAAAGAGTGTTGCTGTGATTTATTCGTTACACGAAAGTTTGGATCCTGCCAGGCATCCCTGTGCGATAGCCTGGCTTAATTGATCGATCATGTCGATCTGAAAGCCTGTTCATGATTACTCGGGTGCTTTCCTGTTGTGCTGCTGAACAGTCATGGCTGGGGGCTTAGTTTTGGATCAGCGAAATCAGTTTAGGATCATTGAGGAGTCGAGAAAGCGTTGTCGACACCAGAGCGTTAATGATCTCCTCGTTTTTCTCGGTGCTGGGTGCGGTGAAGAATTTGTGAACTTTGCTCGAGGCGTATCGAGCGATCTGCTCTTTATCGCCTTTGTTGGCTACTGCGGCAATTTGAACCTGGAGTGTGACTTCAATCGGCAACGTTTGCGCGTCGTTAACGTCGTATTGCAGCGTTTCAACCCAAATTTGCAAATCTGTGGGCATAGGGCTGGGTTGGTCAACGACAATCCCCATGTCATTCAAGGCGCTGCTTGTTGCTGGTTTCAGCATGCTCTGAAGGTCACTGGCGAGGGTGATGTGGTTACTGTCGCGGTAGGTGCCACCACGGGTTCCCAGACTTTGGCTCGGGCGCTTGTCGACAATTTTTAGATGAACGCTGGGTTGGTTGCTGATGTGCTTGTCTGTCTTTATCTGGGGGTTCAGGTTGATCTGTTGCGGACTTTGGGCGCAACCTACAAGAGTGAGTAGCAGGGCAGCGATAACAATGTTGATTTTTTGCATAAAAAAGCTCTCCTTGAGTAGTCGTCAATTGTAGAAGCAAGCATTGAGCGGTGCCAGCGACAAAAATTAGTTTTCGGTTTTAGTTTTCGGTTTTAGTTTTCAATGATAGTGGGTTGCAGCTGATTCAGAAAATCGGCCAGAGACGCGGCGACAAGATCGCTGGTTTTTTTCCCGGGCTGCTCCAGCATCACTTGGCCACTGCTATTGTCGACCGCCAGGACATACTCTTCGGGGAAAGTGCAGCCGAAAAATAGACTCAGGGGCTGCCTGAGTTTAATCCGGCCCAGTGCGTGGCCTATTAGATTGGCGCGAAGTCGTTCGTAATCCTCGGTGTTCCAGACAAACAGCAGGTTGAGCTGTCCCTGAGGAGAGCGGGCAGGTAGAGGATCAGACCAGTAACGCAAATAATACTGTTTGATATCGGGATGTATAGGGACCTCCAGCGCCTGTTCAAGCCGCTGAAACAGATCATTGGATTGAGATTGGCGAGTCGGCTGCCAAGCAATAAGGCCGTCATTATCAGGCTCGCCTTGGTAGCAGCTAGAGGGCCATTGTGGATCCTGTTCGATGCGGGTCGAGGGTTGTTGTTGGAGATGGGCCTCGATAAATTGGTCTAACGCCAGTTCAACAGCAGTGGTCACGAAAGGGCTCCTTGATTGATGCTCCGATCAGCGATTACTCGATCGGTTGATGGCTTGGATTATCGGTTGCTGGTCTGGAGAAGGGAAGGATTGAATTGCCCCCAGTCTATTGAGCGCTAGGGGTATGCTGGCAGTGCCTATGTGTTTGTCTCGTGTTCGTATGCACATGTGCTGAAATTGCATTCATTTAATGCGATAGCTACAATCGCCACCGTTGATAACGCCGTACAGTGTCGCGTGATAGAACCTTACCCAGAATTGCCAGGGGTCCCAGGGGGGCTTTTTTTGCAGTCGCCTCTTTAATGCCGCCACCTTTATATAGATAAGTTGAGTGAATGAAATCACATAAGATCACTACTGCACCTATTCCTATGCGCAATGTCGGCCCTGTCAAAGTGATTGGTGATGAAGTCAATGATGAAGTGATGGTGCCCTTGGCAACCTACGAGAGCCCTTTGTGGCCATCGGTAGGCCGGGGTGCGCGCGTCACTAAGCTTGCCGGTGGTATCCGGGCGACGGTGATCGATGATCGTATGAGCCGTTCAATCCTGCTTGAGGCTGACAATGCAAGCGTTGCACTGCAGGCGGTTAACAGTATTAAAGCACGTATAGTAGAGCTTAATGAGGTGGTGGCAGAGTCCAGCCGTTTCGCTAAGTTGATAGGTATCAACAGTCAGCTGGTCGCCAATCTGATCTACCTGCGTCTTGAGTTCACCACCGGTGATGCGTCGGGGCATAATATGGTTACCAATGCCGCCGATCGGCTGTTTCCGTGGGTTTTGGAGCAGTACCCGCAACTTAAATATGTCTCTATTTCGGCTAACTATTGTTCGGATAAGAAGGCTACTGCGGTCAACGGTATTCTGGGGCGCGGTAAATATGTCGTTACCGAAGTGACGATCCCGCGCGAACTCTGTCTGCGCAGGCTCAGCACAACGCCCGAGAAAGTGGTTGAGCTTAATATAAAGAAGAATTTAATCGGTACGCTATTGGCCGGTGGGTTGCGCAGTGCCAATGCGCATTACGCCAATATGTTACTGGCTTTCTATCTGGCGACAGGCCAGGATGCGGCCAATATTGTTGAGGGTTCCCAGGGGCTGGTCCACGCTGAAGTACGCGAAGGCGATCTGTATTTTTCCGCGACCCTGCCCAATTTGATTATGGGCAGTGTTGGTAACGGCAAAGGCCTGGATTTTGTCGAAAAAAATCTGCAGCTGCTGGGGTGTAAGGAGACGCGTGAGCCGGGTGCTAATGCCCGCCGACTGGCAATCTGGTGTGCGGCAACGGTCCTTTGTGGTGAATTGTCGTTGATGGCAGCGCAAACCAATCCGGGTGAGTTGATGCAGTCGCACCTGTCGATGGAGCGTTAATTAAGCGATGGTCGATTCAACCAATAATCGTAAAACCGAGCATATTCGAGTGATCGAGGCCGACGCTGACGTTGATCGGAATAAAAGCTATTTTGATCAGATTCGGTTGCGGCATCGAGGATTGCCGCAACTGAGTTTGAAGCAGATTGACCCGGGTTGTGTTTTTCTGGGCAAGCAGCTGAGTTTTCCGCTGCTGATCTCCTCCATGACCGGCGGCGATAATGAGCAACTGCGTAGCATTAATCGAAATCTGGCTATCGCTGCGCAAGCGACCGGGGTGGCGATGGCGGTGGGTTCGCAGCGCGTGATGTTCACCCATCCTGCCGCCCGTGATAGTTTTGCACTGCGTCGCTACGCCCCTGATGCGTTGTTGATGGCTAATATCGGGGCGGTCCAGCTAAATTATGGCTTTGCTGTCGAACAGGCGCAGGCCGCTGTGGATTGTGTCGGTGCGGATGCGCTCTATCTGCATCTAAATCCACTCCAGGAGGCAGTTCAGCCTGAGGGAGATACCGATTTTACCCAGCTGGATCAGCGAATTGGTGAGGTGGTTGGCGCGCTGGATCGGCCCGTTATCCTCAAAGAGGTCGGTGCCGGTTTGTCTCCAGAGGATATAGAACTAGGGCTTGCGCAGCAGGTCAAGTATTTTGATCTGGCGGGTTGTGGCGGTACTTCGTGGAGCCGTATAGAGCACCATCGTCGCCAGCAGCGCACTGAGCGCCCTCTAGGGTTGCTGTTTCAGGACTGGGGGATTCCCACCCCGCAGGCGCTTCGGTTGGCGCAGCCCTATATGGGGCAGGCTGAATTTATTGCCAGCGGGGGGCTTAGAACGGGTATCGATATGGTGAAGTCTGTTATACTCGGCGCCTCGCTTTGTGGCATGGCAGTTCCTTTTCTTAAGCCTGCCATGGATTCACCTGAAGCGGTGATTGCTGCGATTGAACAGATTAAACATGAATTTATAACGGCTATGTTTCTGCTTGGCGCGCCCGATATTGCGGGGCTTCGGCTAAACAGTACGTTATTGCTTGATGAACAATAGGATCTTTACTACGTATGTCCATCGGTATTGATGATATCAGTTTTTATACGTCGAACTTTTACCTCGACTTGAAGAGTCTGGCCGATGTCCAGAATATCGAAGCAGACAAGTACTACCAGGGTATCGGGCAGGAGCGGATGGGCATCGTCGGCGCCGACGAAGATGTCGTCACCATGGCTGCCGCTGCTGCTTTGCCACTGTTTGAACGTAGTAACAAGGCGAGTATCGATACGCTGCTGTTTGCGACCGAGACCGGTATCGACCAGTCAAAAGCTGCAGGTGTTTTTGTCCATGGTTTGCTTGGTTTGCCGAGCCGATGCCGGGTCGTAGAGCTTAAACAGGCCTGCTACTCTGCGACGGCAGCGTTGCAGATGGCTTGCGCCATTGTTGCCCGTGAGCCTGGGCGTAAAGTACTGGTGTTAGCCTCCGATATTGCCCGCTATGATCTGGCGTCATCGGGTGAAGCGACGCAGGGTTGCGGTGCGGTAGCGATCTTGGTTGGCGCGAACCCTAAGTTGGTAGAGATTCATCCGCAATCGGGCCGTTATACCGAAGACGTGATGGATTTTTGGCGCCCTAACTATAGGGCTACGGCGTTGGTAGACGGCAAATATTCCACCAAGATTTATCTTAAAGCGTTAAAACAGGCCTACCTGGATTATCTCGAGCAGGGCGGTACCGGTTTCGATCAGCTAGATCATCTTTGCTACCATTTACCGTTCAGCCGGATGGCGGAAAAGGCCCAGACTCAACTTGCACGCTGTTCAGGCAGTACCCGCGATCCGGTCGCTCGAGCGGCGATGATTGCACCCTCTTTGCACTATAACCGTACCATCGGTAATAGCTATACCGCATCCATCTATATAGGGCTAACCTCGTTGCTTGATCACGCGGCTGAGGATCTGTCGGGTAAAAAGATAGGCTTCTTCAGTTACGGCTCCGGGTGTGTGGCGGAGTTCTTTAGCGGCAGCGTCGTTGCCGGTTATCGTGAGTATTTGCATACCCAGCGGCACCAGGCGATGCTTAAAGCCCGCACCGAGCTGAGCTACACCCAATATTTGAAATTTTACAACTTCGAATGCCCTGCCGATGGCGGCGATCATCGCATGCCGGAGCAGACCACAGGCCCGTACCGGCTGGCCTCGATCGATCAGCACAAACGGATATACTGCGCCCGCTAATGCAGGCCAGAGCGCCAGCCAAAGCGATTCTTAGCGGCGAACACTCGGTCGTTTATGGTATGCCAGCGCTGGCGCTGGCGCTGCCAATCTATGCCAGCGTCAGCATCAACCCTGGTACAGATTTCAATAAGATCGAGTTGCTGTTGAGCGATCTCGGTCAGCAAGCTGCTATCGATCTATCGCAGCTGTCGCGGTTTAAACAGCATTGTGATCAGCGCTACCAGCAGTTTCTTGAGGGTAATCTGAATATTGAAGCGGTGCTTGCGGCTCCCTCAGATCTTTACTGCTATGCGTTATCGCTTTGGCCCGATGCGGCCGCTGCCCTGTCGGGTACTCGGATTGAATTAAGCTCATCGATTGCTATCGGTTCCGGTATGGGCTCATCAGCCGCTACGGTTGCCGCGCTGTTGACCGCGATGGCCGGACAGCTTGGGCTGCCTCTCAGTAGGGACCGATTGATCGAGCTGGCAACGAATTGCGAGCGGCTACAGCATGGCCGCTCCAGTGGCCTTGATCCTGCAGTTTGCGCTCGCGGTGGTCTGATGCAGTTTCAGCAGGCCAAGGTTGAACCGTTGTCGGTGCAGCTTGATAGCGGCTGGTTTCGAGTCGACAGCGGTCGGCCGCAGGTGTCGACGGGCAGCTGCACCAGTCAAGTCAAGCAGCGGTTCGGCCGGAGCGCTATCTGGTCTGAATTTGGCGCTGTTACTCGGCAGTTGGCTGCAGCGTTACAGTGCCAGGATTCGGATCTTATTCTTAGCGCTCTGCGGCATAATCATCGTTTGCTGTGCCAGATTGGTGTGGTGCCAGAAGCTGTACAGCGGTTTGTTAAGCGAGTCGAGCAGGGCGGCGGCGCCGCGAAAATAAGTGGCGCAGGTGCGATCAGCGGTGATCAGGCGGGGATGGTTTTGGTCTACTCGCCTGAGGGTTTGAGCGCGAAACTGTCTTCGCTAGAGTATCAATGGCAACAATTGGAGATGGACCCCTATGGCGCACAGTTTCGAGATTAGGGCTTCGGCGCCAGGCACGCTGATGCTGCTGGGTGAGCATGCTGTCTTGCAGGGTGCCAAAGCACTAGTGCTCGCGGTGGATAAGCGTATTCGGGTGCGCCTGAGTCCTCAATCAGCGCGTATGGTACGGATTGATTCGGCGCTGGGTAGTTACGAGAGCAGTCTGGACCTGCTGAGGGAGGATGAACGTTTTCGTTTTGTTCTCGCGGCTATTGGTCAGTTTAAAGAGCGAGTGCCGAGCGGTTTTAGTTTGACCATTGATTCTGACTTTTCTCATCAGCTAGGGTTGGGTTCATCGGCGGCGGTTACGGTAGCGGTGCTGGCGGTGCTCAATTACTGGCTTGAGCAGCGCTGTGATCCACAGCAATTGTTTGCACACGCCAGGCGGGCCATGCTGGAGGTGCAGGGACGTGGTTCGGGCGCTGATCTGGCTGCGGCTATCGAGGGTGGTCTGGTTACTTATCAGCAGCAGGGGGAGTGGCAGGGGATTGCTGAGTTGCCCGAGATTGGTCTCTATTACTCCGGCTATAAGCTCAAGACACCACTGGTTCTGCAGCGGGTTGCTGCTGCTAGCGAGCGTCTGCCGTTACTTTACGAGGAGCTGTACCGGTTGATGGGCCTTTGTGCTGAACAGGCGTGTGAGGCGGCTAAAAATGCGGATTGGCCGCAGCTAGGGCGTTTAATGAATATCTATCAGGGATTGATGGATGCCCTGGGCGTTAATGATGCCAAGCTCTCGGAAATGGTGTATACCCTGCGTCAATCAGATAGGGTTTTAGGCGCCAAAATTTCAGGCTCAGGATTGGGTGATTGCGTGATTTCATTGGGGATTCCTGAGCAGTCTCTAGACTTCGAGGCGATTCCGATCAAGGTCGGTCGCCAGGGTGTAGAGGTCGATTACGCCTGAATAATTACGGCTAGAGAGAATTATGAGCGAATTAATGAGTCCGCGTAGCATCGTCCAGTCGCAACTGCCTGCCAGGCGCCATCCGCAGGCAACCGCGGAGGCGTTTGCACCGAGTAATATCGCCCTCTGCAAATACTGGGGTAAGCGCGATAAAGTGTTGAATCTTCCAGTCAATCCGAGTCTGTCGATCAGTCTTGGTCGATTGGGTACTCAGACTCAATTAAGCCTGCTGGATACTGAGCAGGACCGGGTCTGGCTGAATGGAAAGCCGCTTGAGCTAGAGAGTGCTTTTTCTCGCAAGGTGGTGCAGTTTATCGATCTGTTCCGGCGACCTGATGATTCGAAATTGCTGATCGAAACCCATAACTCCATTCCTACCGCTGCGGGCTTGGCGTCCTCGGCATCTGGATTTGCTGCTCTAGCCAAGGCGGTCGATCAGCTCTACGGTCTGCAGCTGAATGCGCAGCAGTTGTCGGCGTTTGCCCGGCTGGGTAGCGGCAGTGCCTCTAGGTCGATATTTGAAGGTTTTGTCGAGTGGCAGATGGGGGTGCGTGAGGATGGGATGGATTCCTATGCGCTGCCGCTCGAACAGTCTTGGCCAGAGTTTAGAATAGGTTTGTTAACCCTGACCGCTGCTGAAAAGTCGGTCGGCTCGCGGGCGGGTATGCAACGAACGGTTGATACCTCGCACCTCTATCAAAGCTGGCCGCTACAGGCTGCGAGTGATCTGCAGCGTTTGCGCGATGCGATAGCCGCACAAGATTTCGCCCTTTTAGGTGCGACGGCCGAGCAAAATGCCCTGTCGATGCATGCGACTATGATCGCCTCCTGGCCTCCGCTGCTGTACTGGCAGCCGGATTCTGTAGCGGCGATGCAAAGGGTGTGGCAGCTACGGGAGCAGGGATTGAAACTCTATCTGACGATGGACGCGGGGCCCAATCTAAAGTTGCTGTTTCTGGCGGAGGATGAGGCCGATGTGATCGCTGGGTTTCCGCAGTTGCAGGTGGTGGCGCCGTTTGGCTAGGGGGGGGTGCTTCGGCCGAAATGTTCAACCCTGTTGGTTAAAATTGGCCTGGCGTTACAACCAGCCTGCAACGCTCGACTGTGAAGCGGTGCAGGCTGGCTTGAGTGTTGCTCTTGAGCGTTGCTCTTGAGCGTTACTCTTGAACGTTGCTCTTGAGCGTTGCTCTTGAGCGTTACTCTTTAACGTTGCTCTTGAGCGTTACTACAGCAGTTTTCTAGTCGTCTTTTTCGGAGGTTTTAGGGCGTGCGGCAAAGGTTTTTGCCTTGCCAGGATGGCTTAGTTTACGCCGCGCTGGTTTGGCTTCGGTCGAGTCAGACTTACCTTCAGCTGTTTTTTTACCTTCAGGTTTCGCATCGTTCTCGCTGATGCGGTGAAGGTTCATCGCTTTACCGCAGATTTTTAGGGTTTGAAAATGTTTCAGCAGCTCGGTCGGTAATCCTTCAGGCAGCTCTACTGTTGAGTAGTTGTCGTGAAGTTTTACGTGGCCGATGTAACGACTGCTCAGATCGGCTTCGTTAGCGATGGTGCCAACGATGTGCTTGGGCTCGATACCATCATCACGGCCAACGCCAATACGGTAGCGCTCCCAGACAACCTCGGCGTTACCGCGATCACGGTCGCGCGGGCGTTTTTTGCCCTCGGCACTTGGCTCACGTTTTCTATTCTCTCTGTCGGCGGGTCGTTTGCTGCTCTTGTCGGAATCACGGCTATTGCGCGCGGGACGCTCTTTGGCAAACGTCTCGGGGGGCAGTTGCAGCGGTTTCTCTTTTTGTGCCATGTAGAGGAGAGCTGCCATCAGGTCTTCCTGATCCAGCGTCAGTTCGTCAGACAGTTGTGAACAGAGATCTTTGTAGTATGTAAGATCTTGTTTTGTGAATACTTTTTCTAACTTGTTGCGGAAGTTGCTGACTCGCTTTTGGGTGATTAGATCGCGACTGGGCAGTTCCATTGGTTCGATCGGTTGCGATGTGGCGTGTTCGATCGCGCGTAGCAAGCGCTTTTCACGATGGGAGACAAAGAGTATCGCCTTGCCCTTGCGTCCGGCACGGCCGGTACGACCGATGCGGTGTACGTAACCTTCGGTATCATGTGGAATATCGTAGTTGATAACGATGCTGATTCGCTTGACGTCTAGACCGCGGGCGGCGACATCGGTGGCGACCAGGATGTCCAGGTCACCATTCTTTAGTCGTTCAATAGTGCGCTCGCGTAGCTGTTGATTCATGTCACCATTGATGGCTGATGCGCTGTAACCTCGGGCTTCAAGTTTCTCAGCCAGCTCGACAGTAGCGTTTTTGGTTCTGGCGAAGATGATGACCCCGTCATACTCCTCGGTTTCAAGCATCCGCGCCAAGGCATCCAGCTTGTTTACGCCTTGGATCATCCAGTAGCGCTGCTCGATATTGGCTACTGTTGAGGTTTTAGATTCAATCTTTATCTGCTCGGGTTCGCGCATGTACTTAGAGGTGATGCGGCGAATTTCGTTGGGCATCGTGGCTGAGAAGAGTGCGGTCTGACGGGAAGCGGGGGTTTTGGCCATGATGGTTTCGACGGCGTCGATAAAGCCCATCCGGAGCATCTCATCGGCTTCATCCAAAACCAGTGCCTGGAGCTTGTCTATCTTCAGGGTGCCTCGGTCAAGATGATCCATGACCCGACCCGGGGTGCCAACGATCACCTGAGGGCCGCGTTGGAGCTGGCGTAGCTGTAAGCTATAGCTCTGGCCGCCGTAGATCGGCAGGACATGGAATCCTGGTAGAAACCGGGCGTAAGCTTGAAAGGCTTCGGCAACCTGTACCGCGAGTTCTCGGGTGGGGCAGAGAACCAGTATTTGTGGGTGTTTTGCTTTGAGATCTATGCGGCCCAGCAGTGGCAGGGCAAAGGCTGCCGTCTTGCCCGTTCCGGTCTGAGCCATGCCCAGGACATCCTTGCCATCGAGCAGCAGTGGGATGCAGCGCGCTTGGATCGGCGATGGGGTTTCGTAACCCAGCTCGGTTAAGGCACGAAGAATATTGGTATCGAGATTAAGTTCGCCGAATAAGACGGAGTCGGACATGAAGGCAACCGGAGGATTGAGGAAAAAGGGTGCTTATTATACGCCTGATATTGGAAAAACACTCGGGATTTATTCGAAATAACGGTTAAATGCGCTGTCATTCTGTAACAAAATGACGTAATGACAGTTCTCTGTGGCGACTAGACAGGTGGTAAGCGGGCGTGAAACAGGGCTAAACTATCTTTCAGGGTAAGGGTGCTGGGATGGCTTCGCTGCTCAGCTGCTATCCCATTACCTTACTATGATTGGCCCTATGATTAATTTTCTTTTCAGCGATTTTAGGTTTCTTGCTCCAGCTGGTGTTGCAGCCTCTGCTTTGTGGGGGCGACGCCTATAGTTGGTGAGGGTTTGCGGATGTGGAAGCCCTGGGCATAGGTGATATTCATCGCTTTAACCGCTTCAAGTACTTCGGCGCTTTCGACGAACTCGGCGATGGTTTTGGCATTAAGTTCATGCGCCAGGCTGGTGATGGAGCGAACAACTGCATGGTCTTTGGTGTCATTGACCATATTGGCGATAAACTCACCTTCGATCTTCACGAAGTCTACCGGGAAGTGCTTCAGATACTGGAAAGATGAAAAGCCAGAGCCGAAATCGTCTATTGCCAGCTGGAACCCTTCGGCCTTTAAATTACTAACAAATTTTTGCAGCATGCCCATATTTTTGACTGTATCGCGCTCAGTGATCTCGAATACAACCCGATCGGGCTCAATGCCCGCATTTCTGACCAGTTTTTTGACTTCTGGAAGAAACTCGCTCAGCACTACGGAGCGCGGTGACATATTGAGAAAGATTAAGCCTTGGTAGTTTTCGCGATTCACCTGTTCAAACGCTTTCTCCATGACCACGAAATCGAGGTTATGGATAACCCCCATGCTTTCGGCGATTTCGATAAATTCGTGCGCCCCCATAATGCTGTTATCGTCTAGCACGATGCGGCTGAGTACTTCGACCGCGGCGGGGCCGTTTTCATCGATCCGTAGCATCGGTTGGAAATAGGGTGTGATGCGTTTCTCTTTGATCGCCTTGGTGATCAGTAAGCTCTTTTCGCTGATATCTTTAAAGACGTCGATAACATCCAGTTCGGTAGGAATGTAGACTCGATTTTTACCCTGTTTTTTAGCCTTGTACATCATGTTATCGGCAAACATGAACAGGTCTTTGCTGCTGGAGGCATGATCGGGATAAATGCTCAGGCCTATCGACATGCCGCTTTCCAGTGCATCACCGTTGGGTGCTTTGATACCGAAATTTTCCATCCCGCGAAGAATCCGTTTGGCCACTTCCAACGCTTGTTCCATCCCTGCTTCGGGTAAAATAACGGTGAATTCGTCGCCGCCGTACCGAGCGAGCATGTCGCCTGCGCGGAGTGCTTCACGGATGGTTTTGGCTGTTTCCTGGAGATAGCGGTCACCAAAACTATGTCCGTAGCCATCGTTAACCGATTTGAAATTGTCGAGATCGATCACCAGCAGGCCGAAGGGATATTTGTGCCGCTGGGCGCGAAGTACCTCGTAGTTGAGCATCTCCCAGAAGACGCGTTGATTGTGCAGGTCGGTCAAGGGATCGCGGGTGGCGTAGTATTCCAAATCCTGGGTATATTTGTAGATCGCTTTTACCGAACCTACGACATTCATCAGGGTTGAGAGAATACTCTCCATTACTAGGCGACGGCTCTCATCCTGACTGATGTCGACATGCACGCCGATGCCGACGATACCGCCAATTTTGGGTGCCTGTAAGAATAAGGACTTGGTTTGCAGTCTGACATCGTCAAGTGTCAGTTCAACGGGATCAAGCTGTCGGTTTGCGATCGAGTGGTTGATTTTCAGTAGTAACAGATCACCGAACCAGCGGGTATTTTCAAGCGCCTTGCGGATCTCGCTCTCCATCATCTCCTTGGTTTGAGGCGTCGGGGGACGGAACCAGAAGATCTCTAGATCAAAGACCTCCTCATCGACCTTGAAAATCGAAAACAGGTTGTAGGCGGTCATCACGGTGTTGATATCGATCAGCAGGATGTTGACGTATTCGCGCCAATCTTTAACCACCTCAGAGGTGATCACAAACTTCTCCAGCAACCGGATCTCAAATTCAAGCAGCTCACGATCGACAGCGAAGCTGCGCATCCGGGTGGTCAGATTGGCTACTTGCTGGCCTACCTGGTTTAACTCGCTGAATCCGAACTCTTCATCCTGAAAATCTATTTTATTCAGATCGGAGATGTTGTTTACCGACTCGATCCGACGTTCGAGTTTATTGATGGAGCGCTGAATACGACTGTTAATGTAGAACACGATGAGTAATGCAATCAGTAAGGGAATTGGCGAGAGATAGGCCAGGCGCTTAAACAGGTCCTCCTGAACGTGCGACATCATTGCATCCAGGCTTTGGGTTACATCGATAACACCGAGTACATCGCCATTGACGACGTTGCTGTGACAACGCAGGCACTCGTCGCGTGCAAGTAGCGGGTAGCTGAAGCGTAACTGACTGCCTTGTAATTGGTATTGGGAACTTTTGTTGTTGATGCTAAGGCGGGTGAAAGGATCGATCGGGGGTTGTTCGATAGGCCCAAAGAGCGCCTCTACATTTTCTCCGCGGTAGATGGTGATGCTATGGTTTTGATCGTCGTTGGTGCTTTTCAGTTGCTGGATGAACTCTTCCAGCTGTTCGCGCGTCCAGCCTTGGCGCATCAATTGGAACATCGAATTGAAGGTGTTTAGAGCTAACTGGTTGGATACATTGATCGCGGTGGTGCGTACGCCGCTGTTATAAGACTGGCTGGCGGTCCAGTACACAGCCGCGAAACCGAGCACTGAAAACAACAGCGCCATCCGTACCAAGAATCCTTTCAGTGATCTGCTGCGCTTCATAGCACCTCGGCAATAACTGCAAACTCCAAGCAGTCCAGTCTATTCGGATCAATATTGAGCATGCATTATACCGGCTTCCAAGCCGCTGAGTCTGTGGGTTTTGTTGATACAGGTCAACCGGATCATAACTGTTTGTGTTCGAGTTGGCTGACTTGGCATGGGCATCCAATCGAACTAGTCAAAGCCACTGTAGTTAACGTGTGAGGTCGGCCGAGCGAAGCCTATAACATTAAGCCCTGCTTGTTTGGCAAGTCGGATCGCCAAGGCGGTCGGTGCTGAAACCGCCACTAGACAATGGATACCTGCGGTGACTGCTTTGTGCACCATTTCGTAGCTAGCGCGGCTCGATATCAGCAGGAACCCTTGGCTCTGATCCTGGTCGCTACCCTGACGTAGCCGCGCGCCAATTAGCTTGTCGAGGGCGTTATGGCGGCCGACATCTTCCCTTAAGAGTTTTATATCACCTTCAGCGCTACACCAGGCGGCTGCATGGACCGCCCCCGTTTGCTGATTGAGTGGCTGGCGGGTTTCCAGTTGGGCAACGGCCTGCTGTATCGCCTTATCTGTAGGCGCAGGTATAACCCGGATGGGAGTGAGAGGGCGGATGGCGTTGTGCAGCGAATCGATCCCGCAGAGGCCGCAACCGGTTCGTCCGGTCAGGTTTCGGCTGCGCTGTTTGAGGTTACGTTCTCGGCGTGCGGGTATCGACAGATTGAGTTCGATACCTTCAGTGTGGTGACGGAGCTCGACCCCGTAGAGTTCATCGGCACTCTCTAAAATTCCTTCACTGAGGCTAAATCCCAGCGCAAAGTCTTCCAAGTCTATCGGTGATGCCATCATCACTAGGTGGCTGACACTGTTGTAACAGAGCGCGATCGGCACTTCCTCGGCAAGGCGGTCTTGGGCCAGTGACAGCGAGCCAGACCGCCAACGCTGCACGGTCTGGATATTGAAAGGTGCTGTGCTTACAGTTTTCTCGGGGGCCTTACTGCGCATTGACGCCATCCCTATTCAGTCTTATGCCTACGTCGATTGTTCAGGTGTCTCTGCTGTTCACGACGATTTGAGACAAAGGTTTTTTGCCACGCGGAGGGCTGGCTGACTTTCTCCACCTGTACTGCAGTGACCTTATATTCTGGGCAGCTGGTGGCCCAGTCAGCGTTGTCGGTGGTGATGACGTTAGCACCGCTTTCTGGGTGATGAAAGGTGGTATAGACCACGCCAGGTTGCATTTGCTGGCTGACGTGCGCACGAAGCACCGTCTGCCCCGCGCGGCTGGAGATTCCCAGCCAGTCGCCGTCCTTGATCCCCCGGTTGCTGGCATCTTCAGGGTGGATCTCCAGTTGATCCTCTTTATGCCAACTCTGGTTGGCGGTGCGCCGGGTCTGAGCGCCGACATTATACTGGCTCAGTACCCGGCCTGTGGTGAGAATCAGCGGGAAGCGACGGCTGGTGCGCTCGGTTGTGGCGACAAACTCGGTGGCCACAAAGCGTCCTAGGCCGATAGGGAAGCTATGCGCATGCATGATCGGCATCCCCTCGGGGTTTTTATCGTTGCATGGCCACTGGATACTGCCGAGGCGATCGAGCTTGGCGTAGCTGACCCCAGCGAAACTGGGAACCAGGGTGGCGACCTCATCCATGATCTCGCTAGGATGTTGGTAGTGCATGGGGTAACCCAAGGCATTGGAGAGCGCCATGGTGACCTCCCAATCGGCTTTGCCTCCTAGAGGTGACATCACTCGACGCACCCTGTTGATCCGTCGTTCGGCGTTGGTAAAGGTGCCGTCTTTCTCCAAGAAGGTCGATCCGGGCAGCAGTACGTGGGCGAATTTGGCGGTTTCATTGAGGAAGAGGTCCTGTACTACCAATAGCTCCAGCGAGCGCAGCGCGGCTTCGACATGCTGGGTGTTGGGGTCTGACTGGGCAAGGTCTTCACCCTGGACGTACATCCCTTTATAGCTACCGTTGATCGCGGCATCAAACATATTGGGAATGCGCATCCCCGGCTGTTTATCCAGGGTTACCCCCCAGGATTGTTCGAAGCGCTGACGGATGCTGTCGTCTTCTACCGGTTGATAGCCGGGCAGCTCGTGCGGAAAGGAGCCCATGTCGCAGGACCCCTGGACGTTATTCTGCCCTCGTAGCGGGTTGACGCCAACACCAGAGCGGCCAATGTTACCGGTTGCCATGGCCAGGTTGGCGATGCCCATCACCATGGTCGAGCCCTGGCTGTGCTCAGTAACCCCGAGTCCATAATAGATGGCGGCATTTCTTGCCTTTGCATAGCCACGCGCGGCTTGACGAATCGCCGCAGCATCTAGGCCGGTGATGGCTGCCACCGCTTCGGGGCTGTTCTCTTCACCACGGATAAAATCCCGCCACTGGGTATAGGTCCCAGGGTCGCAGCGACGATGGATGAAGTCGGTGTCTTCGAGCCCTTCGCTGACCACTACATGGGCCAGAGCGTTAATCAGCGCCACGTTGGTACCCGGTTGCAGAGGCAGATGCTGGGCGTCGTGCATGTGCGGGGTTTTGAGCAGGTCGATTTTACGCGGGTCGGCAACGATCAGCTGAGCGCCCTGGCGTAATCGACGCCGCAGTTGTGAGCCAAACACCGGATGGGCATCGGTTGGGTTGGCACCTATCACCAGGATCACGTCGGCATCGGCCACCGAGGCGAAGGTTTGGGTGCCGGCGGATTCGCCCAGGGTTTGTTTCAGGCCGTAACCGGTGGGACTGTGACAGACCCGGGCACAGGTATCGGTGTTGTTGTTGCCGAAGGCGGTGCGGACCAGCTTTTGTACCAGGTAGGTCTCTTCGTTGGTGCAACGCGACGAGGTGATACCGCCGATGCTGGTGCGGCCATAGCGGTTTTGGATCTGTTTTAGTCTTTTTGCGGTGTAGCTGATCGCCTCCTCCCAACCCACTTCACGCCAGGGTTGATCGATGCGGTCACGGATCATCGGGCTGGTGATACGGTCTTTGTGGGTAGCGTAGCCGAAGGCAAAGCGGCCTTTGACGCAGCCGTGGCCCTGATTAGCATGGCCGCCTTGGTAGGGAACCATCCGCACTACCTGCTCACCCTTCATCTCCGCCTTGAAGGAGCAACCGACGCCGCAGTAAGCGCAGGTAGTTATAATGCTGTGTTCGGGCTGGCCAGCCTCGATCAGGCTGTTTTCAGTCAGGGTGGCGGTGGGGCAGCTTTGCACGCAGGCGCCGCAGGATACACAGTCGGAATTGATGAAATTCTCGCTGCCGGTGCTGACCTTGGAGTTGAAACCGCGCCCTTCGATGGTCAGGGCGAAGCTGCCTTGGATCTCTTCACAGGCACGGACACAGCGTGAGCAGAGGATGCACTTGGCCGGGTCGAAACTGAAATAGGGGTTGGAGGTATCCTTCGCGGCATCTAGGTGATTGCTGCCTGCAAAGCCGTAACGTACCTCACGCAGACCCACCGCACCGGCCATATCCTGGAGTTCGCAGTCGCCGTTGCTGGCACAGGTCAGACAATCAAGAGGGTGGTCGGAGATATACAGCTCCATCAGATTGCGCCGCAGCTTGGCAAGTTTTTGGTTGTAGCTGATGACCCGCATCCCGGCTTCTGCCGGGGTGGTGCAGGAAGCCGGATAACCGCGGCGGCCCTCTATCTGCACCGCACAGAGGCGACAGGAACCGAAGGCTTCCAGGTTGTCGCTGGCACAGAGTTTAGGAATACGGATCCCTGCCAGCGCTGCGGCTCGCAGTACCGAAGTGCCTTCGGTTACGCTGATTCGATTACCATCAATTTCTAGTTCGATCAGGGTGCTGCTGGTAACCGGTGGGGTGCCCAGATCAGGTTCGCTACGCGGATCAAAATATTCAAGCATGGTCGCTCTCCCCTGCGCTGTTCAAACCACTGTAAAAATCTTCCGGGAAATGCGCTAACGCACTGCGGACCGGGTTAGGGGTCATCCCGCCCATGGCACAGAGTGAGCCAAATTCCAGGGTGTCGCAGAGGTCATCGAGCAAGCATAGCTCGGCATCGCGACGGGTATTATCATCGGCATGGGCGAGGATGCGGTCGATGACTTCCACCCCGCGGGTCGAGCCGATTCGGCAAGGGGTGCATTTGCCGCAGGATTCTTCGACACAAAACTCCATGGCAAAACGGGCTTGCTGGGACATGTCTACGCGGTCATCGAAGGCGACGATACCACCGTGTCCCAGTACCGCACCGATCTGGTTGAAGGCCTCGTAATCCAGTGCTGTATCCCATTGGGATTCAGGTAGATAGGCGCCCAGCGGACCGCCCACCTGCACCGCTCGTAGCGGCCGACCGCTGGCACTGCCATTACCAAAGCTCACTAGCAGGTCGCGCAAGGTGACGCCGAAGGCCAGCTCTACTAGCCCCCCGCGCTGAATGTTTCCCGCCAGTTGCAGCGCCAGGGTGCCTCGAGAGCGTCCCACGCCGAAGTCGGCATAAGTCTGGCCACCCTCGGAGATGATTGCTGGGATCGCGGCTAAAGAGAGTACGTTATTGACTACAGTAGGCTGCCCGAATAAACCCTTCAGGGCAGGTAACGGCGGTTTGGCGCGTACCAGTCCCCGTTTGCCCTCCAAGCTTTCTAGCAGAGAGGTCTCCTCGCCGCAGATATAGGCACCGGCGCCCAGGCGTAGATGCAGTTGGAAATCTTTTCCGCTGCCACACAGGTTTTTACCCAGGTAACCTGCGGCGTCGGCCCGTCGGATCGCCTCGTTCAATACTTGGTGAGCGAGGGGGTATTCCGAACGCAGGTAGATATACCCCTGGCTTGCGCCTACGGCCAAGCCTGCGATGCAGATCCCTTCGATCAGCAGATAGGGGTCGGCTTCCATCAGCAGGCGGTCGGCGAAGGTGCCCGAATCACCTTCGTCGGCGTTGCAGACGATATATTTCTGGGCGTTGCTGGGGGTGGCGTCCAGTACCGTCTGCCACTTGATCCCGGTAGGGAAGGCTGCACCCCCTCGGCCACGAAGTCCTGATCGCCTGACCTCGTCAACGATCGCTTGTGAGGTTTTGGTCAACGCTTGCTCGAGGCCGCGAAAGCCGCCATGGGCGCGATAATCTTCAATCGACAGTGGGTCGATCACCCCAGCGCGGGCGAAGGTTAGTCGCTGCTGGCGTTTCAGGTAGGGGATCTCTTCGGTTAATCCCTGATAGAGTGGATGGCTTAGTTCACCGCGTAACATGCCCGCATCGAGCAACCCCTGCAGGTCGGCGCTATCGACAGGACCATAGCCGATGCGACCGGCATCGGTCTCGATTTCGATCAGGGGTTCGAGCCAGCAGAGCCCACGCGAACCGTTGCGAACGATAGTCACTTGCTCGCCACGCGCCTGGCAGAGTTTTTCCAGCTGACTAACCAGCTGTTCTGCACCGAGTGCTTGGGCCGTGGTATCACGGGGGATATAGACCTTAGCCATCATCAGCTGATCTCCAGAGGCTGGGTAGTCAGTTCATCCAGCAGGCGCTCGAAACGCTCGGGCGTGACCCGCCCGATCACTTCGTCGTTGACGCGCATCGAGGGGCCGCAGGCGCAGTTACCCAAGCAGTAGACAGGTTCTAAGCTGTATTCCTGGTCGGCACTAGTCTGGTGGTAACCCAGCTTAAGCCGCGCCTGAACGTATTGTTCGAGCGCTCGGGCACCACGCGCCTGGCAGGCCTCGGCACGGCAGATCTGCAGCTGACTGCGGCCTGGAGCTGTCTGGCGAAAATGGGGGTAAAAACTGACCACTCCCTGGATCTCGGCGCGCGTCTGCCGCAACGCATCGGCGATCAGGGCAAACGCCTGCGGCGGTAGATAACCTAGATGCTCCTGGATTTCATGAAGAATGGGCAGCAAGGCACCGGGGCTGTGTTGATGGTGGGCGATAACAGCCAGCACCGTCTCTTTATAGGCTGGGGTTAACGCCGCAGCGCTATCGGCTTGGGTTAACAGCGCCGAGCGGCTGTCCAGGGGTCTGTTCATCTGCTGCCCTCTCGCTTAAGTGATCAGGGTGCTTACTGTATCCGCGCCTTCTATATATCTTCTATAGACTGCTGCCAGTAGTAAGAGTTTGGTGACGATCAAGGCCAGGGCGTTTTAGGCGTCTTGAGCACTCTGTTTAGCCTTGGCTGAATCCAGGGTCTGGCTGATCAAAGCGTTGATCGTCATCGGCCCAACACCTCCGGGTACCGGTGTCAGCGCTTTAACCCGCTGCTCCAATCCGATTTTTTCAATATCGCCTACACCGCCGGGATGGTAGCCAGCATCGACTACCACTGCGCCGTCCCGGATCCATTCGGCCCGGATCAGTTCGGGTTGGCCGACGGCGCCGATGATGATATCGGCTTGAGCAATCAGTTCTGCTAGGTTACGGGTTCGAGAGTGGCAGACGGTAACCGTGGCATTGGCATTTAGAAGCATAGCAGCCATGGGTTTACCCAGTATCGGGCTGCGACCCACGACTACAGCATGCTTTCCCTCAAGTTCAATATCATAATGGCGCAGCAGGGTCATGATGCCTGCAGGAGTGGCAGAGCCGTAGGCGGACTCACCCATAGCCATGCGGCCGAAGCCCTGAGTGGTGACGCCATCAACATCCTTTTCCAGGGCGATGGCATCAAAACAGGCACGTTCGTCAATTTGACTGGGGACCGGGTGCTGCAGCAAAATACCGCAAATCTCAGGATCCCGGTTGAGCTGGCCGATCTGCGCCAATAGCGCCTCGGTGGTTGTATGGGCAGGCATTTCGATCTTTCGAGATCCCATGCCCACACGTGCGCAGGCGTTGACTTTCATCTGTACATAGGTAGCCGATGAGGGATCGTCGCCCACCAGCAGCGTAGCCAATACGGGGCGCTTGGCATCCTGTTGGAGCAGTGATGCGACGGCTTGTTTAAGCATCGCTTCACGACTCCTGGCCAGGCTTTTGCCATCTAGCAGCAATGCGCTCATTGGGTACTCCTCCGGTCATTTTTGAGCCTGAACAGGCAGTCATCTAACGATGATTTTTATCTGGTTACAGTTTTGCTAAAACGCTAATAATCCAAACTGCCCAGCAGTCTACAATGGGGGTTAGCTGAAATACAGGCATCCCTACTAAGGAGAGAGTTGATGACCAACGCTAAAGCGGCCGTTGCCGGAGCGGTCAGTCCCCAGGGAAGAGGGGCCTGTCTTAATTGCGGCAGCATGGCTGAGTGTTGTGGCTAATAAGGCAGATTTGAGTGATTTCAGATTGAAAGGAATCGTCGAACGAGATGATCCAACCGGAGCCTGATTGTTTCGGCTCCGATTGAATCGCCTGTTGCTGCTTGCTGGCTTACAGATGGCTTTCCGCGTATTCGGCCAGGGCACTGCGCACGACGCTTTGGAGGTGGATGGTTGCGCTGCCTTTGTAGTCTTTAAAACATTCCACGATATAGGTCAGGCCCGAGGTCAGCGGGGTTAGGTAGTTGGAGTCGATCTGCGCCAGGTTGCCGAGGCAGATCATCTTGGTTCCCTTGCCGCACCGGGTGAGGATGGTTTTGAGCTGCGAGGGGGTTAGGTTTTGCGCCTCGTCGATCAGTACCAATGCATCCTGGATACTGCGGCCTCGAATGAAATTCAGCGATTTGAACTGGATATTGGCTTTTTCGATCGTATATTTGATGCTGCTGTGCGGCAGTTCATCGCCTTCGTGCATCGCTTCCAGGTTGTCCTGAATCGCGCTGAGCCAGGGGGTCATCTTCTCCTCTTCGGTACCTGGTAGGAAACCGATATCTTCGGCCAGTGGCGGGGTGCTGCGAGTAACGATGATTTTGTTGTAGCGTTTGTGCTCGATCACTTGCTCCAGGCAAGCCGCCAGCGCCAGTAGGGTTTTACCCGATCCTGCCGCGCCATTGATGATACACAGATCGATGCTGGGGTCGGTCAGCGCATCGATAGCCAGCCCTTGAGGAATATCCAGGGGTTTGATTCCCCAGTTCTCCTTGTCCATTAAAAAACGTTGGTTTATATCACGGAGTTTGACCTCGGTTTCGGTAATCGATTCGACCCGACCGGCAAAGCCCTCGTCATCATAGATATACTCATTGAGAAAGGTTTCTGGCAACAGTTTTCGAGCGATGCGATGGAAGGTATGACCCTCGTTATGCTCGGTCTGTACGTCAGTGACCTGATCCCAAAAATTGCCCTGAAATTTATGGTAGCCGGCCGTCAGCAGGTCCAGATCGGAGATCAGCTGATCGGTACGGTAATCCTCGACACGCTTGAGGCCTGCTCCCAGCGCTTTAAGGCGCATATTGATATCTTTGGTCACCAGGATCACCTGGCGATCCTGGTAGATCGACTGCAAGTGCAGTGCGGCGTTGATGATGTTGTTGTCATTGTTGTTGTGATCGGGCAGAAACCCTTTGCGCATCGACAGTTCGTGGTCGGGGAAGATAGAGAGCTTACCCAGTTTTTGCTTCGGATCGGGGGTGGGCAGGGTTATCTTGACCCCACCGGAGATCTCCTCTGGCGTCTTGGCTTTACTCAGGATACGGTCAATGGCTCTGATCGCGAAGCGGGCTTCCTGGGCGACACTTTTCTTGCGGTCTTTGATGCTATCGAGCTCTTCGAGTACCGTCATCGGGATGGCGATATCTTGTTCTTTGAATTCGATCAGGCAGTTCGGATCGTGCAACAGGACGTTGGTATCAAGGATGTAAAGCTTAGATGAGCGCATCGATAAATCTCCTTATGCTGACGATCGCGGCGTTTTTATAAGCGTTACTTGCAATAGCCGCCAATGTCGGAATTTAGAGAGTAAGACTAGTTATGGGTCGATGTAAAACCTTATGAGGGAAAACTTAATAAATTCATCGCTCGCGGGCAGTGTTCAGGGTGCTGAATGGGCACCAGAGTCAACGGAGATAAGCCATCTTGGCAGATTAATATTACTGAGTGTGAATGGCTTGATCCTAGTCATCAATAACCGTCCCTGCACAGGGTATGATCGTCCCGCTCTATTGATGCGGGGTTTATCCATGTCAGCGAATCTGTAGTCAGTAGAGCGCAGCATAGGCCCAGGATACAGAAAAGTGGGGTAGAGAGAATTAACCTGTCGTTGGGTTTTTAAATAGGGCAATGCTACTGATGTCACGGAGTAAGGAATCCAATAAGCAGGCAGGAAAAGCTCGTACCTACGCCGCCTCTTATCTGGTCTGGATGATGATCGGGGTTATTTTGCTGCTATGGTTTTTTAATCTCAGCGGGTTGATCGAGGATTATGATGCCCGGATTGAAAGCCGGGTGGATGATTATCAGCAACAGCAGCTAAGCCAGAAACGCGAGGAGTTGGAGCATCTGTTCCAGACGCTGTATGAGCATGCCCGCACCATCTCGTTATTGCCTAGTGTACGGGCGGTAGAAGGGGGCAATAGGCAGAGTCCTAGTGAGGATGTCGTGGCGCAGGGGCGCTTGTCACTGGATACCTACAGCACTATCGAGCAGATCTATAAAAACCTGTCAAACAGCATCAAGTTGTCAGAAATCTATTACATCCTTGATGGTTTTCGTCCCGAGCTCGGGGAGGTTCCGTTTTTTATGTACGACGATGTGATCGTCGGTATTAATGAATCTCTGGTAGTCGAGAATATGCTGTTAGGGGATCCGCCGGAAGAGTATGAAGAGGCTGAGTATGCATATTACATCAAGCAGCTAGATAGGTTTAAAGATACGGAAGGCGCATCTTTTGATGGCGACATTACTAGCATTCCTGCGCTGAGTTCTCCGCTGATGCGCACCTGTGATAATACCCAGTACGCGTCACTATCTCAGAGCGATGTGCGAGACAACTATGGACTGCTCTATTCGGTACCGGTATTTGACGCCGATTCAAATCAGTTCAAGGGGATTATTTCTGCAATATTACGGGCAAATGTGCTTGAAGCACATTTGATCGGGGTGCCGCTGATTCCAGTGAGTGTGGCCGATTTAGCCTTAGCTGAGTCTCAGGGTTGGCAAATGCCTAAGTCGAACGCTAATTTTATCTTGACCAATGATGGCTATGGGATACGAATTTTCGATCGTCGTGCTGCCGAATTCTCTAGTCTGTCGCTAACACAGCTTCCAGCCGAACAGGGCCGAATTCAGAGTCTGGTTTTGGGCGTGGTCAACGATATGCCCTGGCAGCTCTATCATCATCTGTCAGCAGTTGAAATTGCCGCGTTGACCGATGATCTTAAGCAGGATCTATGGCTGGCAATCCTTGCCAGAGTGGGCCTTTTGCTGGCGTTGCTAGCGATCTTTTGGCGTGCGAACAAAGACCAGCGCCGACATCAGCAAGAATTAATTCAGTTAGCGCACTATGACAGTTTGACCCTGTTGCCTAACCGAAATCTGCTCTATCAGCACCTGGCCCAGTCCATGGCACGCGCGAGTCGGCACGACCGAAAGTTGGGGCTGATGTTTGTCGATATCGACGATTTTGGTTCGATCAACGATACCCTGGGGCATAAGGCCGGTGACGCTGTGCTGATGGCAATCGCCGAACGTCTGCGCCAGTCGGTGCGGCTATCGGACGAGGTGGCCCGGTTCGATGGGGATACTAATTATGGGCTCCAGGTTTCCCGCCTGGGAGGGGATGATTTTGCCATCATCTATGAAGACCTAGCCTATGCCGAGGATGGGGTGATGCTTGGGGAGCGATTACTACACTCCTTCCGTGAGCCTATCTATCTGGAAGACCAAAAAACTGAAGTCACCCTCAGCGGGGGGATGTCGGTTTATCCTGATGATGCCAAGCATATCGATGAACTGATGGCCTGTGCCGACTATGCGCTGCGACACGCCTCCGAGCGGGGTGTGGCTCAGTTTCAGATGTACAACGATGAGATGCGTCAGAAAGCGGCACGCCAAACGAGGTTGATGCAGGATCTACCTACGGCTATTCGACTAAACCTGTTTACGCTGAATTATCAGCCTAAACAATCTTTGCTTAATGGCAGGGTCATCTCTTTTGAGGCGTTGATACGCTGGCATCACGAAGAACTGGGGTTTATCTCGCCGGTGGAGTTCATCCCTCTGCTCGAACAGAGCGGTCTCATTGTTGACGTGGGCCGATGGGTGCTGCTGACCGCCTGTGAACAGTTAAAACAGTGGCAACAGCTAGGCAACCCGGAACTGCACATGAGCGTCAACGTCTCGCCGCGCCAGCTGATGCTATCCGATATCTCTTCAACCCTTGATGAAGTGTTGGTTCAGACCGGGATTCTCCCTCATACCCTGATTTTGGAAATTACCGAATCGATGATGATCGATAATCTTGACGAGGGAAATCGAACTTTGCATGAGCTCAAGGCGCGCGGCATCAAGTTAGCCATCGATGATTTCGGCACCGGCTATAGCTCATTGACCTATCTGCAGCAGCTGCCGGTTGATTACCTGAAACTCGACAAGTCGATGATCGATAGTATAGAGGAAACGCGGGGCGCGCATGTTATTCGAACCACCATCGCTCTGGCTCAGGGCTTGGGGCTGATCTCCATTGCCGAAGGCGTGGAGCATCGCTCACAGCGTGATCTGTTGAAGCAGATGGGCTGTGAAATGATCCAGGGTTACTGGTTCTCGAGACCACAGCCCGCCGATCAACTGCAGGCGTTTCTGAGCGGCAAGGCAGTTAACCCTGAATCGGCTGCTGCAGGGCAGCCAGCAGGCGTGCTTTAAACGCTACTCTACGAGCTGATTTCGGCTTCCATGGCGGTCGTGATTGCCAAGACGAAGGCTGCCCATCATGATGTCGCCCTCTATACCGCATCTGGATCTTGCTGGTGCTGGCAGCAAATTTTTAAGTCTTTATTCAAGATGTATGGCCGTTGTAACGATGGCTGTTTGAGGAGAAGTGGTATGCCGAGTCGATTACACCCCAGTATTCTTGGGGCGCAGATGTTGTTCGTGGCTTTTGGTGCCCTGGTGTTGGTGCCGATACTGACGGGGTTGGATCCCAATGTGGCGCTGTTTACCGCCGGTTTGGGTACGTTGGTATTTCAGCTTGTCACTAAGCGTTCGGTGCCTATTTTCTTGGCCTCCTCGTTTGCATTTATTCCGGCAATTATGCACGGCGTAGCAACCTGGGGGATCGCCGGTACGATGTCAGGGCTGATAGCGGCAGGTGTGTTCTACATGTTGTTGAGTGGCTTGGTCGCTTGGCGCGGCAGTGACTTTCTACATCGTTTATTACCCCCGGTCGTTGTCGGCCCGGTGATTATGGTCATTGGCCTGAGTCTGGCGCCGGTAGGCGTTTTTATGGCATTGGGCAAAACTGGCGATGGGTCGTTGCAATTAGTCGATGCTGATATCGCGTTGACGATCTCGATGGTTACCTTGTTAGCCACGGTGTTTGCAGCGGTTTTCGCCAAGGGGATGATGCGCCTCATCCCTATCCTGATCGGACTGGTTGTGGGCTATCTGGTATCGATGGGGTTCGGTATCATCAGCTTTAATGCGGTTGAGCAGGCTGCTTGGTTTGCCGTCCCCTCGTTTACGGCACCTGAGTTTAATCTCGAAGCGATCTTGTTCATCCTGCCCATCGCCATAGCGCCAGCCGTGGAGCATATCGGCGATATCATTGCGATTGGCAATGTGGCAGGAAAAGACTTTCTTGACAAGCCGGGTCTGAAACGCACCCTGTTGGGTGATGGTCTGGCGACCAGTGTTGCGGGTCTGCTCGGTGGTCCACCCAATACCACCTATTCTGAAGTAACAGGTGCGGTAGCGCTGACTAGGTCGTTCAATCCCGTGATCATGACCTGGGCTGCGGGGTTCGCGATTCTACTGTCTTTCTCCGGTAAGACAGGGGCTGTTTTAGCCACCATTCCGGTGCCTGTGATGGGCGGCATCATGACCCTGCTGTTTGGCGCCATCGCAGCGATCGGATTGAACGCGCTGGTGAAAGACGGACGTGATCTGTCTGAGCCTCGCAATATGGTGATCGTGTCGCTGACGCTGGTCTTTGGTATCGGTGGGATGCAGTTAGGTATCGGTGAATTCACCTTAAAAGGCATCGCCTTAGCGGCGATTTTAGCGATAGTATTGAACCTGGTATTACCTAAGGAGGCGAAAGATATCACCGCCTAATTAGGCTCTGGCGGTAAGCTGCTATGCGTTTTTAAAACACTCCACTGCCGGGCTTGCTAGAGGGGTTGATCGACCTGATCAGACCATCCCTAATAGCCGACCAGTTCGGCAAACCCCAATCCCTGGTGGCTGCCGCCGATGACGACCGCGCCTTCCCAGTAGGCCAGCGAGTGGCGTAGCTCCTGATCGGCAACCGGCGGCCTGATATCAAGATCAAGCCCCTCGGCGGGAATATGCAGGCGCCAGCGGGCGGGATAACGCTTGCCGCTGGGGCTGTCCCAATGCTTCAGTACGGTCAGCTCGATATTATTGGGATTGAGTTGCTGCTTGCTGCCGTCCCGATCGATCAGCACGCTGTGCTGCGTCACCGGATGTCCAGGCAGAGCGCGAATCCAAAACAACATCAGCTCGCGACCATCGTCGAGCTGCAGTGAGAACCAATCCCAGCCGGTTTGGTAATCAGCCAGCACGCTACTACTCCACTCATGGTCGTACCAGGCCTGACCGCTGACCGGGTGCGCCTTGCCATCCCAGTTTAGCTGCCCGGTGACCTGTAATCGCGGGTAGGAGTAGTAATACGAGGCGTTACCCGGCTCGGCGCTTTTTCGACTCAGGCCGGCCTCGCCTTGGAGTACCCTGGGCTTGGTTGCCGAAATCGTCAGATTCAGCGCTATACGCTGATCTTTATCGGCCGCTTGCAGCTGTAACGGGAACAGGCTGTTGTCGAGGGTGGCCGCGAGTTGCCAGTCCTCCAACCAGATACGCAGCGGCGCTGCACTGCTGCCGGCGAGTCCAGGGCCGGTGCGACTAAAACGTTCGACCGAGCGGTGGCGCTTATTGGCAATATCGACAATGGCGAGGTGGCCCATATAGACCTGCGGAATCTGCCAGGGGTTGGCTACGGGTTGGTCATCGCTGGGGCGCAACGCTTGCCGAAAGAGGGTCAACTGAAACGCAAAAGGATTGTTGTCGCTATCGACAACATTACCGGTCAGGTACCACCATTCACTGCGGTAATCAGGGTGGGCGAGGTGATCGTGGGGAAAGTCGAAAGGGCGTATCCGATCGGCGCGGGCAAACCCCGGATCCACCGGATCTCGGCCCCCCAGCAGCTGGCCGATAGCCAGTTGCGAAGCCTCATGGGTTGGTTTGACTGCCGAATCGTCACGGATACCGACGGCAACCAGCCCCAAGCCGATTAGCAGAGAACTCGCTAGCAGCAGATATTTAGCCATAGGCTGTTCCTATTCGGTTGGTGCTATTCGGTTGGTGCTATTCGGTTGGTGCTATTCGGTCTGTAATCGAGGCCGGTAGCGGGCAAAGCGCCACGCGGGCCACAGGCTGGCCAGTAGCGCGGCGGCTACCGCTAATAGCAGTCCTATCAGCGAGGCGCTGAGGCTGGGTTGATAGATCATGCTCCAGCCAAAGGCGCGCAGATGGATCACCTCGATCAGTAGCCAGGCGAGCAGATGGCCACTGGGGATGGCGATAAGTCCAGCCAATAGCCCCAACCAACCACTCTGATAGAGCAGCAGTTTAGCGCGCTCGAGCGCTGTAAAACCGAGCGATCGCAAGATATGCAGCTCGCCCTGGCGCTCGAGTTGCAGCGCCATCAGCGCACCCAAAATACCGATCGCAGCGACCCCCATCGCCAGCAGACGCAGTACATCGGTGATCCGGAAGGTGCGCTCAAACACCTGCAGCGATTTTTGCAACAGCCTCGCCGTGTGCCTAATCTCCAACGGCTGCTGTTGGTGAGGTGATTGGTTAGAAAGCTGGTTAGAAAGCGGGTTAGGTTGCTGATTAGGTTGCTGATTAGATAACCGCCCAAACTGTTGCTGCAGCTCGGTGATAACTTGGTCAGCGTCGGCCGAGGGTTTCAGGTAAACGCCGAGTGTCGTCGGAGGGGCATCGCCCCAGTGGTTGTTGAAACGGGACTCGGGGAGCAGAACACGGCCATTATCGCTGCCGTAATCTAGGTAGATCCCGGCGACCCTGAAAGCGTGCAGGCCTGAGCCCGTTTGCAGCACGATAGGGTCGTTGGTGGCCAGTCGCCAGCGGTTCGCCAACGGCTCGCTGATCAGAACCCGGTCTTGTTCCTGCAAGCGTTGCCAGATGCTATCGGGGTCCCCTTCGATAAACTGATAACCGCGCTGCATCGGCTCGGGAAGGTTGCTGGAGAACACCTCAACCCGCCGACCGTTCAGGCTTGACGCGATACGTCTACTGCTGGCCACCGCGCGCACCGCCGGGTGGTTGCGGACATAGGCGATTAACTCGGGCGGTAGCGCCTCGGCTTTGCCCGGCAACTCCTGCTGCAGCCGCAGGTAGATATCGGCATTGAGGCGCTGTTGCAACCAGCCCTCGAGCGAGCTGCGGAAACTATCGATCATCACCGCCATACCGATGGTGGCAGCCACCGCGATCATCAGCGCCATCACCGCCACGCCCGTCCGGCTCAGGCTGCGATAACAGTCGCGCAGGGCCATGCGCCCTAGGGCTAGTCGGTTGGGATAGCGTTGCAATGCTGGCGTCGACAGGATGCGGCTGATCCCGGCTACTACCATCGGCGTCATCAGGGCCAGCCCTAGCAGTAGGCAGGCGATGGCGATAAAGCCACCGATCAGGCCGCTGTCGCGCCAAACCGCCAGCAGCGCCGAGCTAGCAAGCAATCCCCCGGCGAGATAGAGCCCCAGGCGGTTGCTGCGTGCTGCACGCTGTTCTTGTTGATAGCGCAGCTGCGACTGCCGGGGGGGAATTCGAGCCAGCTGGCGGATTGATGGCCAGCTCGCCAGCAGGCAGCCACCAGTACCGATTAGCAAGGGCTTCAGCAACATTGGCAGGCTGATAAAGAGTCGATTGATATTGTTGCTCAGGTAAAGATCATCGATGGTTTGCACCACCAGACCAAACAGCAACTGCGCCAGCACGATACCGACCAACACGCCTAGTAGCGAACCGACAATGGCGATAGCCAGGGTTTCCCAGAGGATGGCGCGTCGGATTTCCGCGGCAGTCACACCCAGCGCCCGCAGCTGCCCGAACACCGGCTGGCGTTGAATCAGCGAGAAATGGGTGCTGTTGTAAACCAGAAGCAGTCCGACCATGAGTGCCAGCAAACTGAGCGCGGTCAGATTGAGATGAAACGAATCGGTCAGCCCGGCGGTCGATTGGTGTTGCTGTTGCGCGGTCTGTAACCGATAGCCGTTGGGCAGCCAGGCCCGAATCTGGGCCTGTTGCTGCCGATCCAGATCGGCCAGGTTGATCTGGCTCAGCTGTCCTGACAAGCCCAGCAGCTGCTGCGCCTGACCGATATCCATGATCAGCAGGTTGTTGCTGCGCGGCTCGTCGGCCCCCACCAGCAGCGACAATACCGAGATCCTTTGGCGCCCCTTTGACGTGATTATCGGAATACTGTCGCCGACTCCAACCTCTAGCTGGCTGGCAGTGCGGCTATCCAAAATCACCCCGTGCCGGGCCGTGATCAACTGCGCCAGTGTCAACGGCGGATTCAGTCGAACCCCATCGAACCCCTGATCCAGCGGCGTACCTGCCAAGGGGTCGATCCCAATCACCCGCAGCAGGATCCCTTTGCCCAAACCGTCGTTAACGAACCCGCTAACAACGGGTGTTGCCGCGGACAGGGCCAGTTCGGTTCTAAGTCGGCGGTAGAGTGCTTCGGGTAGGGGAGCGTCCGCGTTGATCTGGAAACGACTGCGCCCCAACAACTGCTCGTTGGCCAGACGAAAGCTTTCACGGGCACTCTGGTTGACCAGATCGACCGCGGTGACCGCTGCGACGCCGATCAGGATACCCAGCAGCAGCAACAGCAACTGCCACGGGTGGCGTTGAAAATGACGCCTGCTGGTCAGTAGGGTCGGTGAGCGCATCCGCCTAAACCGCCACCAGCTGGCCTTTATCCAGCCGCAGTGTCCGGTTCGCCATCGTGGTGAGCTCGGGATTATGGGTCACCAGCACCAGGCTCTGGCCATATTCACGCACCTGCTCCAGAAACAGCTGCATCACCCTGTTGGCCGATTCCAGATCGAGACTGCCGGTGGGTTCATCGGCCAACAGCAGCGCAGGGCGATGGGTCAGAGCGCGGCAGATGGCCACGCGTTGCTGCTCGCCACCGGAGAGATGCTCGGGAAACAGCTGCTTGCGGTGCTCTATGCCCAAGCGTTGCATCTGCTGTACGGCCCGCTTGCTCTCGCTCATCCGGCCATTGAGTTGCAGCGGCAGGAGGATGTTCTCCAGTACCGTCAGTGTCGGGATCAGGTTGAAAAACTGGTAGATGGTGCCGATGTGCTGGCGACGAAACAGGGTGCGCTGGCGCTCGTTCAGATCGGTAACCCGGGTGCCATTGATCTCGATCTGGCCCGAATCGGCTTCGTCGATGCCGGCAATCAAGTTTAACAGGGTGGATTTTCCCGAGCCGCTGGGACCGAGCAGTATCAGGATTTCGCCCGCGTCCATGTCGAGTTGGGCGCCCTGTAAAATGGGCTGCAGATCCTGACCATTGCGGTAGCTCTTGTACAGACGGTTAATTCGGAGAATAGACATCTATGGTGATGATCCGGGAAGTATGGGTGGTGTATCAAGCTTAGCCCGATGTCGATCAACGTGGCGCCTGACAACAGTAGAAGTCTACTCTTTAGGTTTCGCCCCCTTAGCGACCGCTAGCGACGCCGTCCAGCGCGCTTAGACTGCTCAGCGACTAAGACTGAAACGAAAACTAAAAAAAGTCGGCTTTAACTCGCTCTTTTACTCCAGCTTTAGCGGCAGTTCGCGCAGCCGGTTGAGCGCGGCGAACAGCTCCTGCAACCGGGGCAGCACCAGGCCGCCGTGGGGCTCGGGGTAAAAGGGTGACAACCGGTCCAGGCCCTGGGCTTCGAGCTGTTGATGCAAATGCCGTATTGCCTCCAGCAGGGTCGCGTCCGGGGCGTTATCCACAGCGTCTGCCAGTTGCGCTATCAGCCAGCCGATGGCGCGAAGTTGGCCGGGTTCCACCAGTTGCTCGACCCGTCCCAGATCGATACGCCAGTCCCCCAGGCGAAGCTGTTCGCAGTCGAAGGCCTGAATCTTGGGTCGAGCTGAGAGTCCTTGACGCAATCGTCTTAGATCAAGACGCCTAGCTGCTGTCAGACGCGTAGAAAGGCTGCGGATTGGAGCGTTAGAGTCGGTGACGGCCAGTGGCGGCTCGGGGGCATCGACTACCAGCGCCTGAACCTGGGTGCTGACCTCCTTGGGCTGATACTGATCCATCAGGATGACCCGGTCAGCCACCTCGAAGTAAGCGCTGGAGCCGCCGGTGACCAGTACCGTGGAGACCCCATGCTGGTGATAAAGCGCTTGGATGTGGGCGATCAGCGGGGTGATC
>CAXBEA010000027.1:0-37441 GCA_963974645.1 uncultured Neptunomonas sp.
GACCCACAACCACCTCCCTGTAGGTCGGGTTTCAACCCGACGCGGGTAGCACCCGCCGGAATAAAGTCCGACCCACAAGGATAGTGGATAGCCGCTACAAACCCTGACTATACTGCGCGTTGGTCGAGGCGCTGATCAGGCTCTGCAACTGTTGCGGAGCCTGCGCATCACCGTTGATCAGGCTTTCAAAGTGCCTCAACAGCTGCGCCTTATCCAGCGGCGCCTTTGAGCCCGCGCCTATATCGGTCAGGTCGATAAAAAACTGGTCAAACAGCTCGGCCAGATCCTTGACGATATCAAGATTTAAGAACTGCTCGTCATTATAGATACTGGGGTAGCCGCCGCGCTGTTTATCGACGGCAAAAGAGACCCCTTTGAGATTGGTAATTGTGGTGGCTTTCTTGCAACTCAGCATACAGCCCTCTTCGATGCTGGGCTTTTTACAACCTACAGTCTGCTGAAAGAAGCACTGGCGACTGGTCATCATCAGAATGGGATGGTAGATACTGTAGAGCAGCTTGAAGTTTTCCGGGCGGGCAATATTTCTGATCTGCATCCGATTAATCTCATTAGAGATAAAGGCACCGGCGCAATTCAACGCTTCTTTCAGGGTCAGGAGGGCATACGAGTTGGTGGTATTCAAGAACGGACCCGCTATCCATTCGATACCCATTTCATAGGCTTTGTAAGCAACCCCGGTATTGTTGCTGACGATACGGGCCGGGCGAACCTGTTCGAGTATCCGCACCGCTTCAAGATAATCTTTTCCGATCAAGACCGCAGGAAACCAGGGAATCAGACGCGGATTGGCCGAGAGAATATCGATATAGCGGTCGCAGCTGCGCTTAAAACTCTCTGGCAACTTGAAATACAGATCTGCATCCGTCAGCTCGGCCAGATACAGATCATCGACATCGGCAATTAATATCGACAGCCCAGGCCTGCCGGGGGCTTTTTTAAGCTTCGGTAACGGGGCGACCGCAACGGCGGGAATAGGGGCCACTGAATGATTTAACCTAAGAGACGCTTGGTTCTTCAAGGCAGTCAGCGCTTTAAAGGGCAACGTTAAGCCTGCATCCAAACCGCTGCAGTCAAAAGCCTCGAGGCTATAATCGTTGCCGGCAACGTTTTTAAAGCGTTTTTCCAGCGCCGCCTGGTCGAGCCATAACTGATTGGCCGAACGGAGCACGGCATCGGTGTGTAGGCGGTAGCACTTATCGCCATCACCCAGGGTCAGGGTTACTGAGAGTGGTTGGTTCAACGTGCCAGCAAAAGCGATCCGCAGCGGCTGCTTGGCGATGCTCAAATATTTTATTTTGTCCGCCAGCTCCGCCCCCAGCTCGTTTCTCTGGGCGTAAAGCGTCTGTTTCGCCTCCTGAACCTGCACCACAGAAATAGCACTGTTTTTTTCAACGGCGTGGTTAACACTGTGGTCGCGAGGATTGTCGATAAACATATCCTTGCTCAGGTTGCCCTGCAGAAAGGCGTTGGTGAAGTCGCGGTTAAAAACCCGGTGCAGGTTGGAATCGTCGGCCAAGAGCGCGCCGGTTTCCACAAACTGGTCGATATGCTTGCGCCACGTATCAACCACGGTATAGACGTAATGGGCGCCTTTGATACGGCCCTCTATTTTCAATGAATCAACCTGTGCATCGACCAACTGCGGCAGATCGAAATAGGCGGAGTTGTCTTTCAGGTTCAGCGGAAAGCGGTTACCCGCCGCCGTGATCTCATATTCGTCCCGACACGCCTGGCTGCAGCGCCCTCGGTTGCCCGAGTTTCCCACGCTGACCGAACTGGAGTAACACTGCCCCGAAAAGGCGATACACAGGGAGCCATGGACAAAGACTTCGGTGAGCAGGTTCTGCTGATGCGCCAGCGCTGTCAGCGATTTGATTTCGTCAAGTCTCAACTCCCGCGATAGATTGGCCCGCGTGGCACCGATTTTTGCCAGAAACAGAATCTGGCCCTCATTATGGGTCGTCAGCTGCGTTGAAGCGTGAATGTCGAGGGTCGGAAAATGCCGCTTAACCAGGGTAAAAAGCCCCAGATCCTGGACAATGATCCCGTCCAACCCGGAGTTGACCAGCTTGTTCAACAGCTTGATCATCCCGGCGAGTTCTTGCTCCAGAATGACCACATTCAGGGTCAAAAAAACGGCGCAATCGTAGCGGTGCGCTAAACGCAGCACCCCCATCAAGTCATCAAAAGAGAGGTTGGTGGCGCGATTGCGGGCATTAAACATATCCAGGCCACAGTAGACGGCATTGGCTCCTGCAATCACGGCGGCCTTGATTGCCTCCACATCGCCGCCGGGAGCCAACAATTCAATCTTTCTACTCATGGTGCGAACTCACTTAATTCAGGGCATGGAGGTGCCAGGCGGGACCGATCGATAATTTTAACGACAACCTACACGTATTGCCATGAGCAACCGATATTGGCCAAAGGACAGATTTAAGCCGTGCCTGTTCTCTGCGGTGTTATCAGAACTTTCGAACCAAGGCTGGACAGCGCGGCTAGAACGCTCCGCCAGCAGCTGAGTCAGTAGCTGAATTTGGACAGCAACCCGTACTGGGTATTAACCGGCTCGTCCCCCTCCAGTCGTTGGGTACGGCTGTAGGAACCATCGGTATGCAGATCCCAGGCCTGGGTATTGTCCTGCAGGTAGAACTCGAGATCCTTCAGCATTCGCTGGGCTAGTTTAGGCGCCAGGATCGGAAAGCAGGTCTCGACCCGGTTGAGCATATTGCGCTCCATAAAATCGGCGCTGGAGCAGTAGACCTGGGGCTCGCCATCATTGTAGAACCAGTAGACGCGACTGTGCTCCAGAAAACGCCCGATGATGGAACGCACCCGGATCGTTTCAGACACGCCCTCAATTCCCGGCCGTAAGCAACACATCCCGCGGACGATCAGATCAATCACAACGCCTGCCTGCGAAGCCTTATAGAGCGCCTTAATCAAGCGCGGTTCGGTCAAGCCATTGATCTTGAGAATGATTCGCGCAGGTTTACCCTCTTTAGCGTTGCGCGCTTCGTTACCGATCATCTCCAGCATCGTTTTATGCAACGTGAAGGGCGCGTTCAACAATCGCTTCAGGCGCAAAATTTTTCCCATTCCGGTGAGCTGCTGAAACATCTTCTGCACATCTCCGCCTACTTCAGGATTGCAGGTCAGCAGGCTGTAATCGGTATAAATACGGGCATTGCCGGAGTGATAGTTGCCCGTCCCCAGATGAACGTAGTTAACGAACTTGCCATCTTCCCGGCGCACGATCAGCGCCATCTTGGCGTGGGTTTTATAACCCACTACACCGTAGACGACCAACGCACCCGCTTCTTGCAAACGGCCCGCCAGCGCCAGGTTATTGGCCTCATCGAAGCGCGCCCGCAACTCGATCACGGCGGTCACCTCTTTATTGTTACGCGCAGCATCGACCAGCGCAGTGACAATTTCAGAGTCGGCACCGGTACGGTAGAGCGTCTGTCGAATCGACAGCACGTGCGGATCGCTGGCCGCCTGCCGCAGCAGATCGAGTACCGGGGTGAAGGACTCGAACGGATGGTGCAGCAACAGATCGCCCTGCTTGAGAGTTTCAAAGAGGTTACCGTTGTTACGTAAGCGCTTCGGCAAGCCCGGACTAAAGGGGGCGTATTTCAGCTCTGGACGGTCTATCAGGCTCATCAGACTCATCATCCGAGTCAGGTTAACCGGCCCAGGTACCAGGTAAAGTTCGTCTTCGGTGAGGTTGTAACGGGTCAGCAGGAACCGCACCAGCACCTCTGGGCATTTCTCCGAGACCTCCAGGCGAACCGCATCACCGTAATGCCGACTGTGCAGCTCCCCCCTGAGCGTTAAGGCCAGATCTTCGACCTCATTCTGGTCAAAATCCAGATCGGCATTACGGGTTAAACGAAACTGATAGGACCCCTGCACCCGCATTCCTGGAAACAGTTCATCAGCAAATTCATGAATGATCGATGACAGAAATACCAGATTATCTGCGCTATCCGAGCAAACATCGCTAGGCAAACGTATCACTCTCGGTAACGAGCGGGGCGCGGGGATGATCGCCATGCCGCTGTCGCGTCCAAAGGCATCCTTACCCTCAAGCTGAACAATGAAATTGAGACTTTTATTAACCAGTCGCGGAAAGGGGTGCGAGGGATCTAACCCCAGTGGGCTGATCACCGGTTGGATATACTCGTCGAAATAACCTTTGATCCAGACGCGCTGGGCTTCAGTCCACTCATCTCGGCGCAGGAAAAAGATGTTGCTTTCGTTCAGCGCTGGAAACAACACCTCATTGAGAATTTTATACTGACGACCAACCAGCTCATGGCAACGGCTACAGAGTTCCTGCAGCACCGCTTTAGGGTGCATACTATCAGGGCCCGACTGCTCTCGACTGAACTGCAGCTGATGACGTAGTTCAGCCACCCGGATTTCGAAAAACTCATCCAGGTTGCTGGAAAATATCAGCAGAAACATCAGCCGTTCCAACAACGGATGACTCTGATCCAGGGACTGGTCCAACACCCGTCGATTAAACTCAAGGTGACTCAAATGACGATTGATATAATAACTACTGTCATTCATCTCCGGGGTATCGGTAGCATGACCGACTAGCGAGGGTAGCAGCTCAAGCTCCATGCTCGGCGCAACATCGGCCACCTCCTGTTCCGCGGAGGGCAACCCAGGAATGATTTCCAGCCCAGCCAACGGCACAGCAGTCGCGGGCTCTACATTCTGACTTGAGCGTTCATCGCCAGCCTCTACCGAGCTGAGGAGCACATTCTCTGAGGACTCATCCGATGAATTCGCCTCCGAGCGCCCTACCGGTTTACTCGCTTTTCTTACCGCCACAACCGCACCCTCACCTGTATTTCTATATATTTCAGCATACCGCTATCTCAGAGGATGGCTACTATGCTTAAACCCGTGACACTGGCATTCTTAAGACAGTGCCCCTTTACAATCGCACCCTGGCAGCCGAGATCACAATGAAACGACTATTTCTTATCCGCCATGCAAAATCCAGCTGGAAACAGCCACAGCTGAGCGATCACCAGCGCCATCTCAACAAACGTGGTAAGCGCAGTATAGAACTGATGGCGAAGCACCTTAAAAAACAACATTTAAATTTGGATGCGCTATACAGCAGCAGTGCCAAGCGAGCGCTCGCCACAGCAGAAGGGCTGTTGGCCGCAATTGCACCCCATTCGGAAATCGAGATAGTCGATACGCTGTACAATTTTGACTGGGAACCGTTGTGGCAGTTTCTGTCTGAGCAACCCGACCACCTGCACAGCTTGGCATTGATCGGACACAATCCCGCGCTGCAGGACCTTTTCCATCATCTATCCCTTGAGGATATCGACAACCTGCCAACCTGTGGACTTCTGGAACTAGAACTTTCGATCGAACACTGGCATCAACTGGCTCCCGGCTGCGGGCAATTAAGCCAAGCACTGTTCCCCAAGCAGATCAAGTAACGTCCAAAAACGTTCGGTTTCCAAGCGAGGAGGAGCATCAATCGAGTAAGCCTATCGAGGCAACGGGTTAAGCGTCAGCAGCGGGTTTCCGATCTCCGGCATCAGCCTGTGCCTGTCTCAGCATCGCTATCCCTTTCTTGCGCTGCGAATGAACCAGATCGATTTTTAACTGTAACGCCTCGCGACAACTGGCATTACACTCACGTTCAAACTCTGCCTGGAGTTTTTTCTGTTTCAGGCGCAATTTCTCCAGCACCTCATTCAATGAAAGCTGCAACTGCTGATTGTTACGCAGATCCTGATCAAAAATGGCACGAATTCGATTAACCAACTTTTTAGTTTTCACACCACCCTCCGTGCCTGTTCGGCCGCTCCGAGAATCTCGTTAAGCTCGGCATCATCCAGTGATAATGCCCGCTCTACAGAGCTGTTCTTGCGTTCCGTCTGGGTAAACAGGGTAGTCGCCATCGCTAACAGATTAGAATGTATATCAGCCACATAACCAGAATCATTAATCAATGAACTGCCCATCTGCGGGGTAATATGTCCTTCACGAATCAACTGATAATAACGCAGGTTCTGCTTTTGGTCCCATTCCAATAGCGATAGCCTGATCTCATCCAGTCCCAGCAACGAGCTCTCTTCAGCCTTTTCGCCGCGCACTTGCTCCAGCTGCCGCAGCAGGTACGCGACCCGAATCCGTAACTGGTTATATTCCCGTCGTATGTGGTGATTATCCGACAACAGATAACGCAGCATATTCTTCTGTAGATGCTTACAGGCTTTTACCGCTTCGACGATATTGGTATTGGCATCCCGCATCCAGTGCAGCGTTGCGGATTGCTGCTCTTTCCAACTAAAGGCCGCCTCGCTGATGAAAGCGATAATGGCGCTGAACAAGCCTTTAATTCGACGCTGGTAAAGGTCGTCGATATCCACCCGGGAAATTTTGTTCTGGGCATTGAGTGGTTTCTCCAGATCGATATCTGCCAACACTTGCGCCTTACTCATCCCCAGCCCTCTGATAATGATATCCCGGGCGTTGTCATACACCCTGTTAGTTTCCTGGCGCACCGCCTCCACCGCGGTATCTGGAAACTGTACCGCCGAGGCCACCACATATCGGGGCCGATCGATATCAACCACCTCCTCCTTGATCAGTCGGTTCAGCAACAACACCATCTGATTGATCAGAGGGATCATCAGCGCTACCCCCAGCAGATTAAACAGGGTATGAAATACCGCCAGTTTCAGCGTGTAGTTATCAACTGCGATACCTAAGCCGCTGCTAACACTATCGACCGCCATCACCAATGGACCGATCACAGCAATCGCCACCACGCCTGTAGCTACGTTAAAGATAAGATGCGCCCCGGCCAAACGGCGCCCCTGGGCATTGGAACCCGTAGCACCGATAATCGCAGTAATGGTGGTTCCCACGTTGGCACCGATTGCCAAAGCCAAGGCGTTTTCGTAGTTGATTTGCCCGGATGCCAGGGCAGTAATAATCAGCACCAGCGTGGCGTGGCTGGACTGCATCACGACCGTCGCCAGAATCCCGATAGCGGCATAGAGGAATAGCCCTGGATAGCCCGGTACGGCATAAGCAGCCAAGTCAAAACTGTCTTTAAAGGCCTCAAACCCCTCTTTCATGTAATGGATACCCAGGAACAGAAAGCCAAGCCCGACCAGAACATAGCCGATCCCTTTCAGCTGCGAGGCTTTCTGGAACAGCAAAATCACCCCAAACACCAGCATCGGCATGGCGTAAGCGGATAACTTCACTTTCAAACCGAAGCCTGCTACCAACCAAGCGCCGGTAGTCGTTCCCAGATTAGCGCCAAAGATAATCCCTATTCCTTCACTCAGCCCCAGCAGTCCGGCACTCATAAATGAGATGGTAATGACCGATACCAACGAGCTGGATTGCATCAGGGTAGTGGTTAGAAAGCCGAATCCCAGGCTCTTCCATAGCCGATCGGTCGAGCGTTTGAGGACTTTTTCCAGCACGCCGCCGGAAAACGCACGAAAGCCCTCTTCAAGAGAGAGCATGCCAAACAGGAAAATCGCTACACCGGCAGTGATCGCTTTAAAATCTGGACTAAGCCAGAAACCATAGGCTAACACCAGAAAGATAGAGGGGAGCAACGTTTTACGTAGCATACTCAGAGCATCCAATCACTGGTTATTAATTTTCAAGCAAGCATATCACCCGGATTAATTCTGCGGATAGATAGGCAACAAATATGTCTTTAATTACCACATTAATAAGATAAAATAAGCCGATGAAACCGCTACTACTCAACTGCATCCGAGGCTACCAGTGGCTGATCAGTCCACTGCTGGGTAACAATTGTCGCTACTACCCCTCCTGCTCAAGCTACTGTATCGAGGCAATTGAGATCCACGGCCCAGTGGCTGGGCTCTGGCTCGGGCTGCGCCGCCTGCTGCGTTGCCACCCTTTTACCTCAGGTGGCATCGACCTGGTGCCCGACAAGTCCTGCTGCAGTTCTAAGCCGGACCACTGAACCTAGTTGCTTATGCGATAGCGACGTTTCATTATCGATGCAAGCCCAACGATCAAACGATCAATAGAGACACTGCATGTTCACCACCACTACGGTCATAAGCGCCATCGTTCTGTATATGGCTGTTCTCTTTGCGATAGCACTGCTGGTTGAGCGCAGTAACGCCAACCGGGTGCGTCCCTATACATCGGGACTGGTCTACGCGCTCGCCATCACCGTTTATTGCACCTCTTGGACATTCTACGGCAGCGTTGAGTTTGCAGCCGAATCGGGGCTGCTATTCTTCGCCATCTATATAGGTGCGATTCTGGCAGTTTTGACCTGGTGGAAAGTGCTGCGGCCTATGGTCAGAATCAAAGTAGCCTACAATATCACCAGCATCGCCGATTTTATCTCGGCTCGCTACAACCGCTCCCAGCTGGTGGCCGTACTCGTCACTCTGATTGCACTGATCGGCATCGTGCCCTACACCGCACTTCAACTAAAAGCCGTCACCCAGTCTTTTGCTGTGCTGACAGCCTCTGAGACCCACAGCGAGATCAGCCAACTGACGGGGCTGCTCGTCCCCTTAATTATGATCGCCTTCACCATTATCTTCGGCGCACGTAAGCTCGACGCGACCGAGAGCCATCTGGGGGTGATGTCAGTACTGGCCGTTCAAGGGGTGGTCAAACTAGCCGCCTTCTTAGCAGTCGGCGTCTTCGTCAGCTATGAGATGTACGACGGCCTCGCGGATATTTTCTCGCAGGCCAGTGCAGCGGGGCTTTCACAGCTCACTGATATCAACATCTCCAAGAGCTCTGGCATGCTCCATGTGTTGGCGCTGGTAGTACTCGGCGCAGTGTCCATACAGTGCCTTCCACGACAGTTTCACGCCGCCGTGGTGGAAAACACCTCAGAGCGCCATATCCTCACGGCGATGTGGATCATTCCCATCTACCTGATTCTAATCGGTATCTTCGTCATCCCTATCGCAGCCGCGGGTTTACTGCAGCAGTTACCTCCGGACAACGCGGATATTTTCATCCTGCTGTTGCCACAGGCTGCAGGGGCTGACTGGCTCGCTCTGATCGCCTTTATCGGTGGCTTTTCTGCAGCAACAGGAATGATTATTCTGAGCGCGATGACGCTTTCCACCATGGCAACCAACCACCTGCTACTAACCCTGATTGATTATATTAAACCGCTTAATTTTCTGCGCAGTTACCTGCTGCAATGCCGCTGGGTGATGATCGGGCTCATAATCAGCAGCGGCTACTGGTTCTCGGTAACTTTCAGCGACGATTACATGCTGGTCGCGATGGGAATGATCTCTTTTGTTGCCGTGTTCCAATTTGCACCGGTCATGTTTGGTGGCCTGCTCTGGAAACACGGCAACCGCGCTGGAGCCGTCGCAGGTCTCTGCGCAGGGTTTCTGCTCTGGTTTTATACCCTGGTGCTACCCGCCTTTGCGAATCATGGCCTGCCTCATGATCTGCTAACCCTGGGGCCCTGGGGAATAGAATGGTTACGACCACAACAGCTATTTGGCCTCGATGGACTCTCTTCAGTCAGCCACAGTACGTTCTGGTCGCTGTTGTTTAACTTGAGTTTTTACCTGATCGGTTCGCTGCTGCATCGTCCCAGCAAGATCGAGAGACACCAGCGTAGCGAATTCATGAATGCACTGGTCGCAGGCAGTGCTCAGCACCACGGCCGCGCAACCGGACTGGACGCCTATATCGCCTACAAAGCTAAGGCTCACGAGGCAGCTCAATTGCTAAAAGAGTATCTGCCGGGGGATAAGTCAGAAGATACCGTCCAGGAGATCGCAGCCGAGCTACACATCGACAGTAAAGAGTACATCACTATCATCGAGCTGCTTGAATTCCACCGGATGCTCGAACACGCCCTGTCTGGCTCTATCGGCAGCGCTAGCGCTCACCAGGCACTGGTTAAATCAATCCGCTACTGTGACCGAGAAACCCGTGACCTGCAGTCTATTCGCAACCAGATCCAAGACGAACTCCAGGATCAGATCATGGTTAAAGCGCCAGGCTCACCGGTACGCCAAGGCGTAGGCCGACTCTCTGTTATCGAAAACCTGCAAAGCCAGATACTAGAGCTAAAGCAGACCTGTGAGACACAGCAGCAGGCGTTGAAGAAACTACACCTGCGGCTGGATAAAAGTGACGAAAAACTGTTTGAACAACGGGTGATCAATCAGCGCCAGCTACAAGAACTGGATGAATTACGACAACAACTCAAAAACTAGTCTAGGTCGTGATGGCTACCATCACAATAGGGCGCGTCTTCGGTGTGTTTGCACAGGCAGAGTTTAAGCTGCTGCTTAGTTTCAACACTGAAGGGTACCGGTCGTAAACCCGTACCGCGATGGGAGCCATCACAAAACGGCTGCTTCTGCGAGCGGCCACAACTGCAATAAAAATAATCACCGGGTTCTAAGTCGACCACAACCGGCTTGCGGCCTGCAATTACAACATCTGACATACGCCTCTCCTGTTAGCGGATTTCAAAACAGTCTAGTCGCTCCAACCCTCTAGCGCGTTCCGAATACAGGCGAAGCCTGAACCCTAAGAGCCCGGCTTATCCGCAAGGTCGATCAATCGCTGCATCGTCTCTACCCGCTCATTGCTGGTCGGATGCGTCGACATAACTCCCAGGCCATGGCTTTCAGACAGCAGCTGAAACCGCACCGCGCCCTGTGGATCAAAACCACCCTGGGTCATCCATTCAAGTCCGTAGCGATCGGCGTCTCGCTCCTGATCGCGGCTGTAACCCGCTTTCAGCATTTCACCACCAGCAAGAACAACAAGACTGCTGAAGGGGACAGCGATATCAGCCACGGCACTCCAGAACTCGACAGCAATATCCGTAAGGCATTGATTTACCAAGGCACAAGTTCAAAACGTCACACTACATTGCGCTTAAATCGAGTACCGTTGTCGGCTTTTTTAACCTCGAACATGGCAAGAAGCCCTCTGTGTCAGGATAGTTGTCACCCCTAATAATAAATAAAGACAGGAGCGGTACGAAATCCGCGAGTGTTCGAGTTCTTTTTTCAGGTTCTTTCGGTGCGTACAAGCCTTCGTTGCGATGGCCATTACAGCCATAGTCATAGTCGCCTCCAAAAAAGCTTCGCGTTGTGCTTCTGCCCTCAAATTTTATAAACGCAGACACGGCACGGCATGCTTCACCGTGCCGTGTCTGCTCATCACATGCCTTTCATGCCCTGCATCATGGACATATGGTCCTGCATCATCTGCGCGTGCTCTTGCTTAAGTTTCTCGCGTTCTTTGGCGTCCTTGGACTGCATGATCTTGTGCATCTGTTCGTGCATCCGCAGCATTTTTTCCTGCATTTTGCCCATCTGCATCTGTTTGTCCTTGTCGGTCATGGTCGTTGCCGGCTTGTTGACCTGGTAGGGATCATGGCCTTCCTCCGCCCAGGTAAGGGGCGTTGAGAACGACAGGGTGGCCAGTATGGCGATGAGAATAGATTTTTTCATTTTTTAAGTCTCCACGTTGAGGCTCATAGAAGGGGTGTTTTACCGCGGGCCGGATGGCACCAGGCGGGCACCGCTTAAACTTACGACTGTACAAATATTCACTTCATGTAGGCTCCGTGTTACAGCATCCTGGCGCCAACTTTTCCTAAAGCTGAATGTTTCATAATTTACTCCTTTAGATAGCGGGGATTTATCCCTGGTTTATTGTCTCTGCATTACAGGTTGTCACACGTGTCAGCAGTGACTTTATTGAAGCGGTTTGGATACAAAGGTGACCGCCTCAGTGTTCTTTGTTACTGAATATAGCCGTACTGCAACTCCCCTTCCACTTGCTTTGGTGGCGTTTCCTGATCACTTCTTCTGCCTGAAGATGGCCCATACAAGCAGGACAACGAGGCCGAACATAAGTGAAGCTGGAATCCACATCCAACCGATTCCGCCCATCGTTCCGCTTCCCATCATCCCGCCGCGCATCGTTGTCCCGGTCATCGCCCCGCCGCCAAGCAGCAGTAGCAGTGCCACGGCGACAGCAAACGCGATGACGAGGGCCGTTTTGTTTGTTGCGCTCATGAAATTAACCTCCTTGTATGAATGTGCTTGATCGGTGACCTTGCATAAGCCGCTCGCGCGCCTGCGGATTCTTCGCATCTATTATCCTGTGCATTTGTTCATGCATCTGCAGCATGCTTTCCTGCATCGTGCCTATTTGTTTGTCCCTTTTTTGTGGGTTTTTCATCGAAACACCCTCACTCAAGCCGGTTACTTCAAGTGTAGTCGCTGAACGCTGGCTGAGCTTTCGTGGTAATCAGGAGCGCCATTCACATCTGACATACGCCTCTTAGCGGATTTCAAAACAGCCTAGTCGCTTCATGCCTCTAGCGCGTTCCGAATACACGCAAAATCTGAACCCTAAGACCCAGGCTTATCAGCAAGGTCAATCAGTCGTTGCATCGTCTCTACCCGCTCATTACTGGTCGGATGCGTCGACATAATTCCCAGGCCATGGCTTTCAGACAGCAGCTGCAACCGCTGCTGAAACCGCACCGCGCCCTGTGGATCGAAACCAGCCTGGGTCATCAATTCAAGTCCGTAGCGATCGGCGTCTCGCTCCTGATCACGACTGTAGCCCGCTTTCAGCATTTCACTACCAGCAAGAACAACCAGACTGCTGAAGGGGACAACGATATCAGCCACGGCACTCAAAATATCAACTGCCGAGTCCTGTCGCTTTACACCCTCACGGCGCTCATCAGAGAGATGCCCCAGCCTCAAATGACCGATCTCATGCGCTAACACAAAAGTGATTGCGTCCATGTCGTAGCCGATCAGATCAATTAACCCCACATTTATGCGTACCGATGCCGCACCCTTAGCATCCACCGAAGCAAAGGAGTTAGGGTTGGGATCGGAGACTATAGTGAGGGGCTGATCGCTCTGACTCAGTTGCAGCAAGCTGCTGATAACTGGAATGGATTTGCTTGTTCAACGAACTAGGCATCAACGCTTTTTGCTGACGCCAGAGGATAACACCGCGCGAATAATTTGATGGGTGCGGCGACGAACGGCTAGAATCTGCCAGCAACACCCCTAAACTCCATAGATTCAACACATCGCAACCCTGTTTTATCGCTATCAACCCGTGACCACCATTGCCATCCAGGATCAATATTCCGCACTAGTGACACTAATGTTACAAGGTGGCAGCCGTAGCGGTGGCTACGACTTCAACCTAAACACAGTCAATCACAACAAAGTACGTTATAACGACAGCCGCCTGGTAGCTATAACCGCTTGAAATAACTATATCTCATACTAAGCTAATCCTAAGTATGGGTTATGGATATACTTGAGTACTGACCATGACCTAATTATCGCATGATGACCCTAACCACAGGACTTTGAGCATGAGCGCGATTTTTTCTGACAACTCCCTCTCCATCGGAAAAACCCCACTGGTTAAGATCAACCATTTCGGCAACGCCAATATCTGGGCCAAGATCGAGAGCCGCAACCCCGCCGGCTCGGTCAAGTGCCGTATCGGTGCCAGCATGATCTGGGAGGCGGAAAAATCTGGGAAGCTCAAGCTGGGGATGACTCTGGTTGAACCGACGAGTGGCAACACCGGTATCGCCCTGTGCTTCGTCGCTGCCGCGCGCGGCTACAAGGTTATTTTAACCATGCCCGCCACCATGAGTATCGAACGTCGCAAGGTGATGAAAGCGCTGGGAGCCGAGATCGTCCTGACCGAAGGCCCTAAAGGGATGAAAGGTGCCATCGAGAAAGCCCAGGAGATCGTCGATACCGATCCGGCCAACCACTTTATGCCGCAGCAATTTGAAAACCCTGCCAACCCACAGATTCATGAACAGACAACAGGGCCTGAGATCTGGCAGGACACCGACGGTCAGATCGACATTCTGGTCTCGGGGGTTGGCACCGGCGGTACCATTACTGGCGTCTCTCGCTATATCAAGCTACAGCAGGGCAAAGCCATCACCTCGGTTGCGGTAGAGCCCGAAGCATCCCCGGTGATCAGCCAGCATCGTAACGGCCAGCCACTCCAGCCATCACCGCATAAGATCCAAGGCATAGGCGCAGGTTTCATTCCAAACAATTTGGATCTGGCGATGGTAGATCAGGTTGAACTGGTCAGCAACGAGGAGGCGATCGACTATGCCCGTCGCCTGATGCGCGAAGAGGGCATCCTGGCTGGCATCTCAAGTGGCGCAGCACTGGCTGCAGCGGTCAGAGTCTCGCAACAGCCCCAGCATCAGGGCAAGAATATTGTCGTGATCCTACCCGACTCCGGAGAGCGCTATCTATCCACCGTGCTTTTCGATGGCATCTTCTCTGATAACGAAAACGTTCAGTAGCACCCTCCGCGAAACCAAGCTTCTGAGTGGCGCCTTATCCAAAGACGCGGTTCAGAGGCCTTGGAAAAACCAGGGACCCGTAACCCACACCCCTAAGAACACCAACCCTAAGAACACCAACCCTAGGAAGGCTATTCGGCAAAGTTTTTCCTGATTACCCACAAAACTCAGCCATGATGCTGCCGTCTATCTGTGGGTTGGCCTGAAATCGTTCCTGCAGTTAAGACACGCCCCTCCTTCCTGTGGGTTGGTCTGAAATTGCTCCTGCAGTTAAGACACCCCCCACCTCCCTGTGGGTTGGTCTGAAATTGCTCCTGCAGTTAAGACACGCCCCACATTATCCCTGTGGGTTGGACTTCAGTCCGACATAGCCGCCACCTGGTTGCATATACAGAATAAATTCCGACCCACGGGGATAGTGGGAAGTGCGGCAAGCCCGTTGGGAACGGGGTACGCCGACCCACAGGAACGTGGAAAGTTCTGCAGGCCCGCCAGGAACGGGGCACACCGACCCGCACCCCCCATAGGGGACTTGTTCGCGGAATTTCTTATCGCCTGATGGCTAAAGATTATTGCTAATCAGGAAAACTGATAGCCCCTTCCCTCGCCGCTCATCGATTAATAACTGATCTGCATCAACTCTTTAGCCAGTGACTTCGGCTAAACTTTGTGGTTATCACAACGGGGAAGCCATGCGTTCAACTCGAGACTCGCCTCTATGACATTTCCGGTCAAGATTGCCGCTATCTACGCGTTATTTGCTGTTCTTTGGTTCAGTTTCTCCGATCATCTGGTTAACCTCATATTTCAGGACACGGCGTCCCAGCTTACGGTTTACAAAGGCTGGGCCTTTATTTTTTTCTCCAGCCTATTGATATTGATTCTGCTAAGCCGTGAACTTCGACGCCGCAATCAACAGGAAGCCCATGCAGCGGCTAGCCGCAAGCAACTTACCAAACTCTCGCAGGCGGTCAGCCAGAGCCCCGTTTCGATCATCATCACCGACACTCAGGGCACCATCGAGTATGTTAACCAGGCGTTTGAGCGTATTACCGGCTTCAGCCAGGCTGACGCTGTAGGTCAAAACCCACGTCTATTCCGCTCTGGCAAGACCCCCAACACAACCTATGAAAAGCTCTGGGAAACGATCAGTAGCGGCGAGCCCTGGGAAGGCGAACTGATGAACCTGCGCAAAGACAAATCACCCTATTGGGTTCAAGCAGGCATCTCACCGGTTAAAGATGATGAGGGCCAGGTAACCCATTTCGTCGCGATCGAGGAGGATATCTCGCTTCGCAAGGCGCAAGAGCACGCGATTAAACACCAGGCCAATTACGATGCTTTGACCGAACTACCCAACCGTTTTTTAGCAATGGACCGGATGAGTCAGTCAATCAACGCGGCCATTCGTCACGACCAACCGGTGGTGGTGATGTTTATTGATCTGGATAACTTTAAACAGATTAACGAAACCACCGGTCAGGACAGCGGCGATCAGATGATCGCTATAGCGGCATCTAGAATTCAGGAAGTCATCCGCCAAACTGATACCGCAGCACGGTTCGGCGGAGACGAGTTCATGGTCATACTGAACGATCTTGAATCAGCCGACGACGCCAGCCGTGTTGCCGAAAAGGTGTTATCAGCGCTTGCATCGCCTTACAAAATTGAAGGTAACAAACTCAACATTACAGCCAGCATCGGCATGGCTATATTCCCAACCGACGGCCAAGACCCCTACGAACTGCTCCGGCACGCCGATGCCGCCATGTTTGGCGCCAAGGATGACGGCGGCAACCGTTATGCCTTCCACTCAGCAGCCATCAACAAATCATCAGCTAAACGGATGAAAATCGAGAAAAAACTTCGACGGGCACTAGAAAAAGACGAGCTGAGCTTGCAATACCAACCGATTATCAACTCCCAGAGTGGCAAAATAACCAGCGTCGAAGCCCTCCTCCGCTGGGACAACCCTAAGCTAGGCTGCATCCCTCCAGAACAGTTCCTGCCGCTTGCCGAGGCTACCGGACTGATTCTGCCAATCGGCGAATGGATCATTCGCACCGCGCTGGCCCAGTTAAAAACCTGGCGCGATGCGGGACTCACTGATATCCGATTGTCGATCAACATCTCACCGCGTCACTTTGGCAGCCCCGATCTCAGCCGCACTATTATTCAAGAGCTGGAACAGTTGCAGCTACCGGGCGACTGTCTTGAACTGGAGATCACAGAAAACCTTCTATTCAGAAACCAGGATGACACCCTCAAAGTACTGAAACAGCTCCGCAAGCGAGGCATTCGCATCGCTCTGGACGATTTTGGCAGCGGCCACTCGTCGCTGAACCACCTTAGAACCTTCCCGTTCGACACGCTAAAGATCACCCGCGACTCGATTAAGGGCATTCTCGACCAGCCTCAAGATCAGACTCTGGTAAAAGCAATTATCACCATGGCCAATGGTCTGGGGCTCGGTACTGTCGCCAAAGGGATAGAAAATCCCGAGCAGCTTGCGGTCTTAAATCAGCAGGGACTGAATTCGATTCAGGGTCACTTGTATTCTCCGGCACTAACACCCCAGGCGTTTGCTGAGTACTACGACCAGCACAATAACTAGGGCCTCAACCAGCACGATAACGAGAACAACAACCCGCCTCAAAATCTCTAACTCCGTATTTATTGCTGTAGTTTTGGCTAGCGTTCTAACTGTAGTTATAAGTACAGTTATAAATAATACAATTCAGCACGCCTACCAACCGCGTTAACCTGAGGCCGAAGAGGACTACTCCTACCCCTTAACCCAGCCTATAATGTTCCGCCTAAGGTTTTCCAAATAGCCCCGTACAGTCATAAACAGCCGCAGGCGTTTGCTACAGACATATTCATATTTGCATCCTGACATGCATCAAAAGTTTAGCCATCACTCATAGGGACAGCCGTAATGATGGAATTTCTGACTCTCGCACTGATCGTCGTTCTTGCCGGCGCAAGCGGCTACCTGGGTGGACGCTGGTACGCCAGCTACAAGCAAGCCAAACTGCAGGCTAAATTAGAGAGCGATAGCGCTAATTTTATCCGTATGCTCGAAGAGCGTAATCAAGATTACGTCAATCAGAAGCAGCAAATTGACAAATCAAGGCAGAGCAGCAACGAAACCCAATTAGAGTTAAATCGCGCTCTGGTTCAGATAGAACAAGCGCAGGAAAAACACAGCCTGTTGCAGCAACAGCTGGACGCGCTCAATGAGAAGCAGGAGCGGATGCGGCTTCACTACAACGAGATGGAAGCGGAGCGTCAGCTGTTTCGCGAGGCCAAGTTAACTCTGGAAGCCGAAGCCAAGAAAACCGAACAATTCAGCCTCGAACTCAGCAACCGTAACGAACAGCTCGAAGAAAGATACGACAGGGTCCTGGTCGATAAAACGCGCCTACAGACCGACATGGTGAATAAAGAGCGGGAACTTCAAGATCTGCGCAAACGCCTAATCAAACAAGAGGATCTCAATGAGTCAGTCGAATTGACACTCGACCAGATGCGCAGCAAGCGCGAAGAGATGACCCAACAACTGGCTAACGCCGAGGGCCAGCTATCAATTTTAGCCGCGCTCAAACAGTCCTTACAACGCCAGCCAGAAGCGCCGCTAAGCCAGCAACCGTTCAAGCAGGACTTTATCTAGTGGTCTTGTCCGCCGCACCTAGACACTCATTTAATTAGAGCCATCGGAGCCCTCCTCCAAGCGATGTTCCAAAGCCGTACAGAGGCTGTGCATAAAGCGAATATCTTCACTACTGAGCTGCCCTAAACGCTCCTGCATCCAGCGTTGCAACTTGGAGCCTTGCGCATAACCCAAACTCGCTGTCAGCGCTGCGCTTCGCTGTCTCAGCACACTCAGCTGGCCCTGCAGATTCTGACTGGGCTTGAGGTGCCTGATGTGGGCTTGCACGTCTGTCAGCGCATAAGCGAATAACATCACCGCCTGACCGAGATTAAGCGAGGGATAAGGGTTAGCAAGCGGGATGGCACTCAACAACTGACACTGCTCCAGCTCTTGATTGGACAAGCCCCGATCCTCACGACCGAAGACTAGGCCAACCCGGGCCAGGGTATCGGCTTTATCCTCAAGGATCTGCCGCAACTGATTGGGCTCGTACACATCTCGATACCCCGCCCGCTGCTTGGCGGTGGTACCCACCACCAGATCGCAGTCGGCCAATGCGGTGGCTAAATCATCAAACGGCTCTATGCCAGTAAGAATAGATTCAGAACCATGCGCGACCCAGCCAGCAGCAGGCTGCAGGTGCGCCTTGCTGTTAACCACCCGTAACTGTGCAAAGCCCATCGTTTTAAGCGCCCGAGCTGCCGCACCGACATTTTCCGGAAGCTGCGGCTCAAACAAGACAAAGATCAATTCCATTAAACCCTGAACTCTTCAATTATATTTCCCAGCACAGCAGATGACTGCACCCTACCGCTGAACCTGTCTTGCTCTTAGGCCATGGCGCTGCCTGGGATTGCCATTCACCCGCGCACTTAGCTGGAGAATAGCTGCTACCTGATCCAGCCCCTATAAGATCCATGCCATTACACAGGCTCAGAACAACTCCGGCACCTCAGCAGAAAACACTTTCGCAACGATGGTCGCTCACTCCAATGCTGAATTACAACATATTATCGAAGAGGCGCATAAGGACGCCCCCGCAACTGATCAGAACTTTATTCATCAGCGGAAGCCCAGCCAAGTTCACCGAGCGGCTGGTAAGCGGACAAAGGTTTGCAAAAACGATCGACTAAGTCGAGCCTGAGCGCTCAAACAGTGATGTTCGGGCGCATTTATTTACCTTACAAAGCCACCCTAGCCTTGGAAAATCCTAGTTCCGGCCCTATTATCCGCACTTCTTCTGACAGCTAGAGTTAAGTGCCCAGCATGAACACCACCTCCCTTCAGCAACGCTTCATGCGATTGAGAAGCAACAAGGCTTTCGAGCTTTTCGTCGTCGCTGTCATTATCGGCTCAGCACTGCTGGTCGGGCTTAAAACCTACGACCTGCACCCGCTTGCACAGCTAGTCGCCGCTTGGCTAGACCATCTGATCACACTGATCTTTCTGACCGAAATCACAATCCGTTTTATTGGCGAAGAGCACAAACGCAACTTCTTCAAAAACCCCTGGAACATCTTCGATACGCTGATCGTAACGATCAGTCTGATCCCTATTGATAATACCGATATGGCCTTGGTTGCGCGGCTGGTCAGAGTGTTCCGAGTGCTGCGAATGGTCTCTATCATTCCCGAGCTGCGGATGCTGCTGAACTCACTCATCAAGGCACTGCCGCAGCTGGGCTACGTGTTACTGCTCATGTTTATCATTTTTTACATCTATGCGGCGATGGGGAGCACCCTGTTTGAAGAGATTAATCCAGAGCTATGGGGCGACGTTACCATCTCTCTACTGACCCTGTTCCGGGTGATGACGTTCGAGGATTGGACCGATGTGATGTACGAAACTATGACCGTTTATCCACTCAGCTGGACCTATTACATCACCTTTATCTTTTTCACCGCCTTCGCCTTTTTAAACATGGTGATCGGTATCGTCGTCAATGTAATGAATGATGAACACAACAAGCTGCTCAAACAGAAAGCACTCGAAGCCCACGAACCGACAATAGCCGATTTACACCGGCAGTTAGAAGAATTGAAGGCGCTGATAAAATCGAAATAACACCCTCAGCAATGGGGACTGGGGGGTTACAAAAACGAGTGTGGCTGAGTGCATTTTAGAGCGACCATTTTCCGCAGGGTTTGTTCTTCAGTTAGAAAAACATCAACAACGGCAGGGTCAAACTGCTTACCTGAAAGAGCCACGATCTCTTCGCGTGCGGCATCAAAAGCGAGCCCCGGTCGATACACTCGATCCGACGTCATCGCGTCCAACGTATCGATAACAGCCAGCAAACGGGCACCGAGAGGAATCAAGTTCCCTGCCAGCTTATTCGGGTAACCGCCTCCATCGAAGCGTTCTTCGTGGGCCAAGACGATGGCAGCCGATGCGTTTAATTGAGGTATAGGTATAAGAATGTCATAACCGCGCTGAGGGTGCGTTTCCATCTCTGCACGTTCCTGGGCATCGAGCGAGCCTGGTTTAAGCAGGATCCGATCGGGAATCGCTAGCTTGCCAATGTCATGCAGCAACGCGCCATAGTAGATTGACGTGAGCTCATCCGGGTCATCGGTAAAATGCCGGGCCAGCGTCAACGTATGGCAGGCAACTCTTTTGGAGTGCAGTCCTGTCTCATGTTCCCGGGCATCCAGAGCGTTGACCAAGACTTCGACCACGCTCTGATCCTGTAGTTGCTGAGAATGCAGTAAGGTGTCAGCGGCTACCTGATTAAGGTGACAGCCCTCGCAGCAGTACTGCTGGCCGTCCTCACTGATATACAGCGAGCCATTCAATGATCCGCCACAAACTCGGCAGATGGGAGTAGCTTCTTTCGGTTTTGCTGACACGGTCGCTTCCTTTCTATCAATATCGCTTGGCAGCTATTTACCGGGAGGTGCTTTATTGCAGCAACTGGGTTCATAACGGGCATTATCGTACACATTCTGGTCGGTGGTCGCGTAATAGCGCTGCTTAAAGCGGTTCCACCAGCCATCCGCTATTTCAGCGCCCATCGATGTCAGCACTTGCTGGATATCGTCCAGAGGCTTTTGCCGAGTTGAGGCGTCGTAACTGATGTTCAGCACCACACTGCCTCCACTCATCGTGATCGAGGCATCATCGACTTCGGGTAGCTCATTCAGCTTCTCCACCAGCGCATCGATGCTGCCTTTATCGAGCCCCTCAAGCTTCAGATGACGGCTCATCAGGTAGTTTTCGTGAATGCCTGGTTTGTGGATAGTATCTTTCATGATGTTCACTCCTTGATATGACTGGTGTCGGTCACAGTCGAGCGGGACAATCTAAACCGGGGAATAAATGCGGGGGTGCCCGCCCTATAACGCCGATAAGTCTCGCCAAACTCCTGTTCTACGCTCTTTTCCTCGCGCAGCGCCAGCCGTTTGTAGACCACTATTAAGATAGGAAACATGATCAGGGTCGGGAGCGTGGGCCACTGCAGCAGAAAACCAACCATGATCAGTATCAACGCACTGTATTGGGGATGACGCATCCGTGCGTACCAGCCGCTGGTAGCCAACACCCCCTGCTGCTGTGCCTGATGCAACAAACGCCATGCTGACGACAGCAGAAGGAAGCCTAAAAATATCAATACGCTGCTTAGTATATGGAGAATATCGAAATGCGGATTTCCCTCTAGGCCTAACATTGTGTGCCATAGATGGCCATTGTCATGCGTCAACAAGTCTAGCTGCGGGTAGCTAGCCTGCAACCAGCCGGACAGCAGATAGATGCTCAGCGGGAAGCCATACATCTCAGTAAACAGGGCGACCACAAAGGCGGAGAAGGCCCCCAAACTACGCCAATCGGTGGTTGTTTTGGGTTTGATGAAGCTGAAAGCAAAAAAGATGAAGATGGCCGAGTTAAGCGCCACCAGCGTCCATAAACCGTAGTCGTTAGCGCTGTCCATGAGAGCGGCCTCCTTCGCTGTCATCGCCCAACGCGTCTTTGCGCCCCTGCTCGTAGCTCTCGCTATAGGGCACCTCGCTGTCCGACTGGGTGGATTGCGGCTTCGTATTATCCGTAGCGCCCTGTTTATGGCCATGCCCGCCATGCATAAAGAGGTGCATCAGCGGGCAGAGCAGCAGGATCAGGAAGGGCAAATACTCAAACAGATGCTGGCTGTGTTCCATCAATAGGAAGTAACTGGCAAAGCCGATCAAACTGATGGCGGCCAGTCCTCTCCTGCTTAGCCAGAACGATTTTTCGGTTGATTTAGCCATGGTAGAACTCCTTTCTTCATGTGTCCTTGACCTCCAGCGTGCCTCTATACATCTGCATGGGGCAGCTGAAGCTGTATTGACCCGGTGCTGCAGGGGTAATGACGATCTCTTTGGCCACTCCGAGCGGCAGCTCGACGCTGATATCCAGCTCATCGAAGATGACCGTGGCGGCGCAAGCCGAGGGATCCTGGCGAAAGAAACGTAGCCTTGTAGGCTGGTTAGCCGGCACTTGGATACGGTCTGGGCTATACACCCCATTTTCTACCCTGACCTGTATCACCCCGGCCTCGGACTGGGCTGCCAGCCCTGGGCGGTAGAGCCAGAACCACCAGACGATGGCGACCATCAGCAGCAGCCCAGAAAGGTTGACGAGTAACGTGGTCATGACTGTACCTCCTTGGCGGTATCGGCCCCTGTATTCACTGCCGTGTCATCATTGGCGGTTGTCTGACTGGCAGATAGATCACGGCGGCTTGCTTTAAAAAAACGCAGCCGGTTGGCGTTGCTGACAACGGTCACCGAAGACAGCGACATCGCCACGCCGGCAATCACCGGGTTTAGTAACAGCCCGGTCACGGGAAAGAGCACCCCGGCTGCGATAGGAATCCCTAGCGCATTATAGGCAAACGCCCCCCACAGATTCTGTTTGATGTTTTTCAGGCTGGCCCGGCTCAGCTCGATGGCGTCGGCAATGCCGTGCAGGGAGCCACGCATCAGGGTGATGTCGGCACTTTCTATTGCCACATCGGTCCCCGAGCCGATCGCAAAGCCAACATCCGCCTGCGACAGGGCGGGCGCGTCGTTGATGCCGTCACCGGCCATGCCAACGATTTCGCCCTCGGCCTGTAACCGACGAATTTCAGCCAGCTTGTCTTCGGGCAGCAGCTGGGCACGGAAATCGTCGATACCGGTTGCCTGGGCCACAGCCGCGGCGGTGGCCTGGTTATCACCGGTCAGCATCATGACCTTGACGCCATCACGTTGCAGCCGCTGGATCGCGGCCAGCGCATCGGGCTTGAGCGGATCGGCGATCCCAAACAGCGCACTCAGTTGGCCGTCGACGGCCATATAAACCACGGTGCGTGCTTGTTGCTCCCAGTCTGACGCCAGCGCTTTGGCGGGCTCGATATCGACCTGCTGCTGCGCCATAAAACGTGGATTACCGATCATCAGGGTCTGACCTTCGATCACCGCTTGCAGCCCCAGCCCCGACAACGCCTGGAAGTTGCTCAGATTCAGGTTCGTTGCTTCAGGCTTGGCGTAAGCCACCAGGGCTTCACCGAGCGGATGTTCGGAGCGACTTTCCAACGTATGGACCAGGGCCAGGGTGCGTTGCTCACCGAGGGTACCGAACAGCTGGACATCGGTAACCTTGGGCTGGCCGGCGGTGAGGGTACCGGTCTTATCCACCACCACGGTGGTCAAGCGGCTGGCTTTTTGCAGTGCCTCGCCGTTGCGGATCAGAATGCCGTGTTCAGCCGCCTTACCGACCCCGATCATGGTCGAGATCGGCGTAGCCAGCCCTAGCGCACAGGGGCAGGCGATGATCAACACCGTGGTGGCGGTCACCAGCATATAAACGATCTGCGGTTCGGGACCGAAGTTGTACCAGATCAATGCGGTAGCGACCGCGACCAACAACACCGAGGGTACGAAGATAGCGGAGATCTGATCGGCCAGACGGCTGATCGGCGGTTTGCTGTTCTGGGCCTTGCGGACCATCTCGATAATCTGCGCCAATACGGTCGACTTACCGACCCGGGTGGCCTTAAAGGTCAGGGCGCCACTGCGGTTCAGGGTGCCGGCAGACAGCTCGTCGCCCAGCGTTTTCTTAACCGGCATCGGCTCGCCGGTCAGCATCGATTCATCCAGGGTGCTGTGACCTTCGGTTACCACACCATCGACGGGGATCTTCTCGCCGGGGCGCACCTGGATCAGGTCGTCCTGCTGCACCTGATCGATCGGTAGCTGCTGGAACTCCCCGTCTCCCGACTCTCCTTTTCGAAATACGCGAGCCGTCTTGGTGCGCAGATCCAGCAACCGTTTGATCGCCTGACTGGTCCGACCCCGCGCTTTGAGTTCCAGCGCCTGGCCCAGATTGATCAGGCCGATGATCATCGCCGCCGCTTCAAAGTAAAGGCCGCGGGCCGTCTCCGGCAGTATCTCAGGCATGAGCACCACGACCATGGAGTAGAGCCAGGCGGCGCCGGTACCGGTGGCGATCAGGGTATCCATATTGGCGTTATGGTGGGTAAAGGCCTTCCAGGCGCCGACATAGAAATGACGACCCGCGGTCAGCAGCACGGTGAGGGTCAACAAACCGATCAGGCCCCAGAAGGCCCGCTCCCCGCCCGACGAGACGCTCATCTCGTGCACCAGGCTGGTGATCATCAGCGGCACGCCAAGACCGAGACCGATTGCGGTATTGATGATCTTGCGCCTGTACTCGGCGGCCTCGTTGGCCTCTTTCTGCTGTTCCGCCTGCTCAGGGTCGAGCACTTCGCTGGCGCCATAGCCGGCGCTTTCGACCGCCTGAATCAGCATGGCTGACTCCGGGTCACCCGAAACCAGCGCGCTGCGACTGCCGAAGTTAATATCCACCCGGGTCACACCCGCTACGGAGCTGAGAGCATCCTCGATGCTCTTAACACAGCTGGCACAGGTCATCCCCTCCAGCGATAGCTGGATCTGTCGATCATCGGCTGCAGCTATCTGGGCAGAGGGAGCGGCTCCGGCAGGGGCTTCTGCTGCAGTGACTATCGCTGCCTGCTGCGGCGCGGACTTAACCGGCGTAGCGTCTGAGAGCGCAGTTTGTTCTGGCAGCATTTGATCTGAATCGGTGCAGGGCTCGATACCGTAACCTAGCCCCGATATCGCCTCGATCAGCTGCGACGAATCCAACAGACTCGTCACCACCAGAGTCTTTGCCTCAAAGTCAGCTTCGGCCTCTACCTGTGGATCCTGTTCGGCTAAGGCGTTACGCACTTTGTTGAGGCAGCCGTTGCACCTGATCCCTTCTGTCTTAAACTGCCGTTGCAGCGGCGTCAGCGGGTGGGCTTGATAACCCAGCTCCTGGATTCGCGTGACAACCTGCTCGGAGGTCAGCAATGAGCGGATCTGGGCAACCATGCTTTCTAGGTCAACCTTGATCTCGGCTTCTGGGTCAGACGCTTGCAGCAGGTTACGAATCTTAGTAACGCAACCGTTGCAACTAACGCCCTCGAGAGACAGCTTGATGACTGGGAGGGCTGCTTTTGCTTCAACCATGATCCCGTTCCTCCTGGTTGTTCCAGTGTTCAATCAAGGGACAGATGGCATCGCCATCCGGCTCCCCGTCGGGCATATCTTCCCAAGCCAGCATGGCTTGCTCCATGCGGGTCAATTGTTGCTGTAGCTCGGCAATCTGCTCGCGAACCCTGGGCAGCTGTCTTGCCATCAGCCCACGAACCATCGGGCAAGGGGAGGTTCCGCTATGCTCGTGGTGCACAATCGTTTCAATGTCATGCAGGCTGAAACCCAGTAACCGTGCTTTCTGGATAAAACGCAGATGCTTGAGCGCTTCGTCGTTATAAATTTGGTAGCCGTTATCGGGATCGCGTCGAGGCTGGAGCAATCCGATCCGGGTATAGTGGCGAACAGTATCGGCGGTAGCCTCTGCCTGCCTGGCGAGATCGATAACTTTCATCGCGTTATTTTCATCCTAAACATCGGTGTATCGGGGTTGTCTTCTAGCGTACAACCTATGTGCCGCACATAGGTCAAGAAAAAATAGATTAAATTTCAAGATCTACAGAAAAAGAACCCCAAACGGGCCTGCTGAATCGCGACCCGGTCCTCGGCACTATTCCGGACCTCGGCACTATTAAAGTAGGCCCGGCTGCTAAAGCAGAGCCATTTAACGATCACAGGATTTCGGGGTACAAAGACGCCAAATACCCGCTGCAATTAATAGAGCCACGAGGATGACGCCATTAATCAATAGCGATTGCTCCATCGCCGCTTCGCCAAAATGCGCCAGCAAAAAGCTGGCCGGCAAGATGCCAATCGATGTAGCGATAAAGAAACGTCCGTAGCTCAGCTGAGTAACACCTGCCGCATAACTGACCAAGTCAAAAGAGATGAACGGCAGCAACCGCGACAGCATCACCAACCACATCAACCGTTTCTGGTCACCCAGCTTCCACGCAGGGAAACGTTGCTCTAACCAAGCATGAGCCGCAGTAAACCCCAGCACCCGGGCAATACCAAAAGCGATCGAGGCCCCTAATAGGGCCCCAACGAACACATAAAAAGTGCCCTCGTAATGACCATAGATAGCACCGGCAGCCATCGCGATTGGAGCACTCGGTAACGGACTAAAGACAATCGCAGCGCTCATCGCAGCCACGATTATCAAGGGCCCGGCCATACCGGACTGCCTGGCAAGAGCTATAATGACTTGCGGATCGCTCCAATCAGAACTGGAGGCTAAGCTGAAGTGGTCTAACCAACTCCATAGCAAAAAAGCGCTAATAACGAAAACAATCGAGGCATAACGCAGCACTCTCTTTCGCTCCGAGTCAGTCATCTAATAACCCTTCGGCGGTTTGTTGCAGCAGTGGCTGCTGGTTGATTGTGCATTGGCAGCTGTATTGTGATCGACAAAACGATACCAACGCAGACACAGACGTTGCAAAACGAACCTATCGACAATGGCAACCGAGTCTTCGCTGTCCATTTCAACGTCCCTTAATGCTTATGTCGTCGCTGCCAAATAAGGTAACCCTGGTCCGGCCACAGACTCTGAAACCAGGCGATCACAGCATCCACTTCCGCATCACTCAGTTTGTCCTGCCAAGCAGGCATGCGCCCTGAGGTTCCTTCATTGATGGTTTTTTTCAACATCGGGAAAGGATGATGCCACGCATGCGCGGTGCCATTAAGCGGTGGTGGCGGATACAAGCCGTCCGCGTCGGGTTTAATCCATTGCGGCGTGGCTTCAGCCTTGGCACCATGGCAGCTAGCACAATGGCTTTGATAAACCTGCTGCCCCTGGGCTACTAACGCCTGGGTATACCAGCGGCCCGTGTTGGCATCCTGATGCCAGGGGTCAAACTGCTCCGAACAAGCCTGAAGCAAACCCAGCACCAACAGTCCCGGCATCCAGCCAGCAAACACTCGATAATTCGTCATCTAACTAACATCCAAGATCAATAATACAGACTAAAAGTGGTTAACCGTCTACGCCCGAGCGTGCCATTAGAGAACAGTGATCCCAGCGGTGAAGCTCTTTAGAGCGCCATAGCCCGTTGGGCTCTAGGTGCGCAGGATTTTAGGAGCTGGTTATTTACCTTTCAGATACAAGCCGTAACCTGTATTAGACTTTATTCCTCGACAAAGTTCACATCAGAGTTGATAATCGCTCACCCAGTTGAATTCTGAGTTGATCCAGCACTGGATAGCTTGAACTCTGCCCCCTTGCGAAAGGGGCAATCTTACGCATACGCAATAGAGGAAACGATCAATGCAAGTAGAAAAATCTCTCTTGACCACCGCTATTACTTCCGCTTCTCATAAAATAAAAACGAAACAATCAATTATGAAAGGACTTAGAGGAATTCATTTAGGCGTGGCCGGGTGTCTAGTTGCCGGAGCTTTAACCACCGCAGGTTCGGTTCATGCTGCCCAGTTTAAATTTAATGGTGATATGAACAATCGCTTTCAACTATACAGTAATCAGCGCGACTGGTTTAACGGGTCAGGCGGTACCGGTAAACGCGAGAAGCTGAAGAGTTCTGGCGAGAGGGAAAATTACGCTGAAATCAAATATCGCTTCTGGTTTGAAGCGGCCACCGACAACAACGAGGTCAAGGGTGTCTATGCTATCGAAGTCGGCGGCGTACGCTTCGGTGAAGGCTCCGCCGGTGACTTCTCCGGCGACGGTACCAACCTCGAAACCCGCTGGGCGTATATAGATTTTGGGCTACCCGACTCGCTCGATCATCGCATCAAGGTCGGACTGCAACCGGTGACTGTCGATCAGCACCTTTGGCACGAGACTGCGATGGGGGTGATGCTATCCGGCCCCTTGTCAAACTCTAGCAACTATCAGCTGTTATGGGCGCGGGGAGATTCCTCCAACGAAGGTGATAGTGCTCAAGATAAACAGGATTCAGCGACTGACGATGGCTTCGACGGCGCGGACAACTTTTCGCTAAATCTGAGTAGCCAGTTGACCCCAGAGCTGAAAGGCGGCGCTTTTGTCCTCTATCAGACCAATGATCAAATTTCCGAAGGCACGGGTACCCTAGACGCCATCAACTACGAGATCAAGTCCATCGCCGACAACTCCAAATACGACCTCTTGAGCATCGGCGCCACCGGGGATTACAGCACCGCCATCGACTCAGGCAAGTTCTTTGCTAAGGGTACCGCTATCTATCAGAATGGCGATATTGAAGGGCTGAACTTCAAGTCTTTGGGTGGATCGGTTAATTCCGCGACCAGCTACGACGTCGATGCGTACTTCCTGCGGGCGGATCTCGGTATCGATTATGGCGCGACCAAATGGACCTATACCTTCTGGTACGCCTCTGGCGACAGCAACGATTCTGACAAGGATCTGGATGCCTTTATTGCCACCGATGTCGACATCAATGAAAGTATGATCTTCCAGGAAAACTTTACCGATGATGATTATTTTGCCGAGACGCCCTATCTGGCGAACAAGGGTTTCCTGTTTAACAAGGTCCAAGTTGAGCACAAGATAAGCAGCAAGGTTAAGTTGACCGGGATGGCCATCTACAACATGCTTGCTGAAGATGTCACTCTGGGCGACGGCAGCAAGGATAACGCGCTAGGACTCGAACTCGGGGGAAGGGTAAGCTATAAGCTATACGCTAATCTTGAGCTTGCAGCCGAAGCGGCCTATCTGATTGCAGGTGATGCTATGGATGCGTTCGAAGAGAGCAGCATACAGGATGGTAAAGGTTCTAAAAACATCTTCCACACAGCTGCCAGAATGCGCTATAAATTCTAACCCCAGCTTACACAACTCATTAACTTAATGAGATTGCAATAACTGACCTATGGGTGGGAACGTTTAATAACGCTCCCACCCATTTTTTTGGTACGATAAAAGATCGATCCTCTTAATTCCTTCCGCGCTATACCCTCCTATCCCCTAACATTGAATGGAACTTGAGTCTATGAGCCACTACAGAGCATATCTTGTTTGTTTTCTGATCGCTTCTAGCCATGCGATTGGGGGAAGCCAGATAGCAGAGCATGTCTTGCAGAAGCTGGAAGCACGTAAAGGCTACGTGATCAAAGGTATTGAAGAAGAAAAGCAAGAGATTTATGTGGATCTTGGTATTAGCGACGGTGTAGAGGCGGGTGACCTGTTAACGGTGCTTGGAGCCGATAAGGTCGTCGTCCACCCGATCTCGGGGGTAGAAGTTGCCCGAATACCTTCAAATCTTGCTGTACTGGGTGTAACTCGCAGTTTTCAGGACTTCTCGATTGCCAAGATACTCACTGGCAGCGATGTTGAGACCGGGGACAGCATAAGTAGCTTCACCGCACTTTCTGCCAGCTTTGTGGATAAAGCAGGGAACGGAGAGGTCCTCTATCACGCACTGCGTGATGGCCTTCCAGAGCTTGAATGGCAAGGGTACAGCCACGACGAGTCCAATCAAGACTATCGTAATCCCGGCGAATTGGTCTTTGTGCTGAGCCTGGAGCAGCTAAATATTTACTACGGTCAGTCATGGCTTGTTAGCTCGCTTGCGCGTAGTTCTAGTTCCACCTCTGATAGCAATGCCCCGTTGCCGGCGAGTGCGCCGATGAGCGGAACCACCGGTAGCTTGGGTGCAACGAACTCTCTCGTCCCTAAACAAATTACCCCCGTACCTTTTGCCGCCATCGCCGCAGATTTTGTTGCCTACGCGGACCAGCAATTACTTGCCACCGGTACGGAAGATTCCTTAGGGCTAGCTATTGTCGCCGCATCGGAGATAAGCGAATACTCAACAATTCCTATCCCCCATCGCAACCGCCTCTTGGCATTGCAGTGGTGGCAACCTGACCCAAGAGAGCTACCATTGCTAGCAGTTACTACCTGGGACGATGGGGACGTGGAGGGGATGTTGTTCCGTCCGGTAGATGGAAAATTAGAGATCGTTCAACTCAACCTGCCTTATATTCTCGGTGCCTTTGATCTTGATGGTGATGGTCAACGTGAAGCGCTACTGGGGCAGAGGTTTGAACCTAAAGGATTTTTCGGCCGATCTATACGGCGCTTGAGGCTGAGCGAAGATCAGCTACAAGCGAGCAAGCCCAGCGTAAACTTGCCAACAAATTTCCCCGTACTTAGCTCAGCCATTGCCGACCTTACGGGGGATGGTAAGCCGGAGTTTGCGGTTATTCGAGACCGGAAACTTTCTATCTACTCTACAGCTGGCGAGAAAATGTATGCGTACGATGAAGACGTTGGCACCGGCTTGTCGATACTGACCTATGATCTCACTCCAAGCCGTGAATTTAGTCCTATAGAGCGTGCCCACTTTGATCCTGCTCCAATGGTTCTACGCGAGAAAGGACGGCCTCAATTACTGATAACAACAGCAAGCTATCCGCAGTTCTCGGTCCCGGGCATAGATAGCGCCGCCAAGCAAAGCAGGCTGACCTCAGTGCGGTACCAGGATAACCGCTTTGTACATCGCTCGGTGGCTGAAACCATTGATCAACCTGTGCTAGCGGTAGCATTGGATGCCAATCGACTATTGCTTCTTAGCTCCAACCCACAAAAAAAACGGGCGGCTAGCTCTCAAGGCGACAGTCGAATACTGTCTATTCCTTTGCCACAATAATAACTTTTCCTGATTACCAATAATCTTCAGCCATCACGGCGATAAGAAATCCCGCGAACAAGCCCCCTAGGGGGGGGGGCTGTGGGTCGGAATCTCATCAACAATGCAACCAGCTGGCGGCTATGTCGGACTGAAGTCCAACCCACGGGAGGGGGCATGCCTTGCTGTTGATTTTTATCATTGTGTATTTTAACATTTTGAGCTATTACTGTTTCAACGTTTCTCGACAAGACTATAGAGTACGAAGCGTAATATGAGACTCCTTAATCGGCACCTTATCCTACTTTTGCTCTTGCCTCTGTTTCTAGGGTTACAGCAGTTGAGTTGGGCCAATGCTGCATCCATCCATTCACACCTTCCGCATTCATCCTGTGAAGCTGAGGCAACACCCGCCACATTGGCAGCAGTATCCATAAGCGCTATCAACTGCTGCACGGATGGCGGCATGCTGAACTGCAGCGTCGGCTGTTCCGCAAGCTTCGGAGCCAACAACAGCCTCTCCTTATCGATCTCCCTGCCATCAATGCCTTCATTACGGCCTCACCTGGAACATTTTAATTCTGCTATTGATCCTGTTCTCAGACGCCCTCCCATCCTGACGCTCTAACAGCCATTTTCAATCCAGCCGGTGTTTCATTTTCAGTAGCCATCAACAACAGCGTTGATTGATGGCTCGAACAGCAGCCGAAATTCGGCGTGCGCTTTAAAAGGATTCTAGTTATGCGTCACAAATCCTCATTACTGACTCTCGATAACCCTCCGCTGAGTCGCCGACAATTTGTCCAAGGGGTCGCGATGGGAGGCGTTGTCGCAGGTCTCAGCCTTCGCTCAGGGCAGCTATTCGCCAGCCAGGCAGAGGGCGCTGCGGTTCACACCCTCAGAGGCACCCAGTTTGACCTCAGCATCGACAAACAAACGGTCAATTTCACCGGCCAGAATCGCTTGGCAACCACCGTAAATGGATCACTCCCGGCACCGATACTGCGCTGGCAAGAGGGCGAGGAGGTGACTCTGAGAGTTACCAATCACCTTGATGTGCCCACTTCTATCCACTGGCACGGCATCATCCTGCCAACCGCGATGGACGGTGTGCCTGGCATCTCCTTCCCCGGCATCGCACCCGGTGAAACCTTTACCTACCGTTTTCGAGTGCAGCAAAGCGGCACTTACTGGTACCACAGCCATTCCGGTTTTCAGGAACAGACAGGTTTATACGGCGCCATCGTCGTCGACCCTAAAGAGAAAGAGACAATCCAGTATGACCGCGATTATGTGGTGCTGCTTTCAGATTGGAGCGACGAAGACCCTGATGCGGTCTACGCCAAACTCAAGAAGCTCAGCCACTACTACAACTTTAACCAGCGCACCGCCTCAGACCTGATTCAGGAGATTCGCGCCAAAGGGGTATCCCAAACCTGGCAAAATCGCCAGATGTGGAACCAGATGCGGATGAGCGATACCGATATCTCGGATGTCACGGGTTACACCTACACCTTCCTGATGAATGGCCAAACACCCGCCGATGGTTGGGTCGGCCTTTTTCGTAAAGGCGAACGAATACGGTTGCGCTTTATCAACAGCGCGGCCATGACCTTCTTCGATGTTCGCATACCTGGGCTAAAAATGACCGTGATTGCTGCCGACGGTCAAGAGGTCGAACCGATCAGCGTCGACGAGTTTCGGATTGGTGTCGCCGAAACCTTTGATGTCATCGTTGAACCCGACGACAGTGCCTACACCCTATTTGCCCAAGCGATCGATCGCTCCGGTTATGCGCTGGGAACCCTTACACCCGACGCGAGTGTGCGAGCAGAAATCCCCGAGTTCGATCCGGTGCCACTTCTAGGTCATGGCGACATGGGCATGGATATGTCATCAATGGCCGGAATGGATCACGCCAGCATGGGGCATGGCGCTATGGCCATGGGATCTATGCCTGGCATGGATCACTCCAATATGGGACAAGCAGCAGCCCCACAAGCTGATATGGGTATGCAGGGAATGAGCATGGATAGAATGAATATGTCCGAGATGAACATGGCCGGCATGGATATGACTGACATGAACATGGGCGGCATGAAGATGGATACGATGATGAGCAATGCATCAGCTCCGCCATCTCCCCGTCCTGTCACTCACCCAGCCACTGAGTACGGCCCCCATGTCGACATGCGCGCCGATAGCCCAAGCGATAGGCTTAACGATCCCGGCATAGGCCTCAGAAACAACGGCCGACGCGTATTAACCTACGCCGACCTGATCAACCGTTATCCAACTTTCGACCCCCGAGAACCCAGCCGTGAGATCGAGCTCCACCTGACCGGTAATATGAGCCGCTACATGTGGTCTATCAATGGGGTGAAATTCGCCGATGCCGACCCGATCCAGTTGAAATACGGTGAACGGGTGCGGATTACGTTTATTAATGACACCATGATGAACCACCCGATGCACCTGCATGGGATGTGGAGCGAGCTGGAGACCGGAGATCCCAGCCGCATCCCCAGAAAACATACCGTAGTGGTCCAGCCCGGAGCCAGAATCAGTTACCTTGTTACCGCCGATGCGCGCGGAGACTGGGCTTACCACTGCCACCTGATCTACCACATGCTGGGCATGTTCCGCCAAGTGACGGTGAGCTGAGGAGAACAATGATGAAGATTAACATTGCATTAGCCACCACCGCGCTTCTGTTGCCGTCATCGGTATGGGCTGCGGAAGAAGATGACCCACTGCTCTACAAAGTCATCGTCGATCAGTTGGAGTACCGCGATGCGGACGGCCCTGATTCTATGGAGTGGGTGATCGACGGCTGGATCGGCAAAGACCTCAACAAGCTCTGGATCAAGATCGAAGGCGAGCGTATCGATGGAGCCACCGAGGAGCTGGAAGTGCAGACGCTCTACAGTCGAGCGATCGCGCCATTCTGGGACCTCCAAGTCGGCTGGCGCCACGACAACCTGCCCGCCCCCGACAGGGACTGGGCCGTTATCGGCCTCCAAGGACTGGCTCCCTACTTTTTTGACGTCAACACGGCGTTATTTGTCGGTGAATCGGGGCGTAGCGCGGCTCGTTTAGAAGCGGAGTACGAGATTCTGCTGACCCAACGTTGGGTGCTCTCTCCCGAGATTGAACTGAACCTGCTGGGCAAGAGTGACCCTGAACGGGGCTTAGGATCCGGGCTGACCGACGCTGAGATAGGTCTGCGACTTCGCTATGAAATCCGTCGTGAGTTCGCCCCCTACATCGGCATTAACTGGTCCAAACTGTATTCAGATACAGCCGATTATGCCCGCGCTGAGGGTGAAAAAACTGAAGGAGGCCAGATTGTCGTCGGCGTTCGTGCTTGGTTCTAACGGCTGTAAAATCACTGCTAGAAGCTATCTCCCAGGATAGACGGGTAAGTGCGTAGGTGGGTAGGTGGGTAGGCGTAGAGAGACCACCCGGCGAATCGACCTCGATGGGTCGATTCGTTTAAAAAGCGGAACTTGTTCCCGTCCGCCCCAGATAAGGGTCCTTAAATATCAAAATATTCAAAACCAATATCAAAAGTTAAGCTTAAGGTACTTCACCAGATCATCAGCTTGTTTCTGACTCATGCTTGGCATTCCCCCTTTTGGAGGCATGGCCATCGGCGAACCGGGGCTTTTAAAACCATCCAGAATGGAGCTTGCCAGTGCAGCATCAGTTTTGCTTAAGCGGCCATCCGCTTTGGTAAAATCTGGCACACCGGGTAGCACTCCCTTGCCGTCAGCCCCATGGCATGCTGAGCAGAGGTTTTGGTAGGTATTCGTGGCCTCTGTTAACTCATCTGAGTAAACAGCTGTCGCGCTCATAGAAGCGCCCAGCAAACAGCACATTAAAATCTTTTTCATCTGTACTTGTCCTTATCTGCTTAATATTAGAGCTGCTCCAGAGATCATCTGGAGCTGCAACAATCAACGGTTAACGGTTAACGGTTATTACTTTGCTTAAGGTAGGTCACGATATCCCGCTCATCTTTGCCGGTCAGACCCGCTCTGATCCGCATATGCCGAACCACCATTTCCCAGTCAGAATCATTGAACTCTGCTAGATCGCGCATATTGTGACAGCGATTACAGGTCACCGACCAGCGCTTAAGACCGCTGATAAAATCTCCCTTAGCCTCTGCTTCGGGCTGGGCTGAATAAGCAGTGCCGCTGATAGCAACCAGGGCACCGATTAGTAAGGTTTTTTTAATGCTCATTGGGTTTCCCTCAGAATCCGTGTGCAAGTTGAACCAGTAGCTGGTCATCTTTTGCGCTACTATCGGCAGGATCTTTATTAAACTCATACGCAACTTTGACCTGCGTCTGTGGCGCGAACAGGTAGTTGACTCCCAGTGCCCACTGCTCATTTTTTGAGACTTCAGTCTCATCCGCTTGGAACGTTTTCTCATACTCAGAATAGCGCACCACCGCCTCAAACGGTGTACTCGCTATTTTAGACGATGCCTGAAGGTACCAGGCTTCCAACTCAGTCTTGTCAACCGCATCCCCTACCACCAGCTCGACGCGGTCCAGCTCCGTTTTAACGTATTCACCCCGGAGTGCAAAACTATTCTGGAAATAGACAAAGTCTGCGCCATAAATAGTCAGATCGGCGCTCCCAGTGCCTTCAGCATCGTTAAAATAGCCCGCTTTACCCCCCATGTAAGAGAGCCCTATCTCGAGCGTATCCAGCGGCAACAGACCTAAACGACCACCGTAACTGTGCTCGCCGGCAATGTCGCCAATCCGACCATTGGTTTCAATGTCGGCATCGCCATCCATTGGATCGACTCCAACCTCGGCGCCATTGCCTCCGAACAGGGCGTAGTTGGAACGCATTCCTGCCACTTCAAAACCACCCCGCGCCTGAATCCCCGTTTCACCGACGGGTGCCGCACCACCGTGGCCAAATCCAAGCGGCGCTGTAGGCAGTTTATTGATCCATGCCGGGTGCAGGTTTTGTCTAAACTGGCCGACGGGGCTAAGGAACTTACCCACCTGAAGAATCAGGTTGTCATTGACCAATATATTGAAGTCGGCGTACTCCATCCCCAGCTCAGCCTCGCCCTCCTCACCAACCTCTATTTCCAATTCCGCTTCAAACAACAACCAATCGCTAAAGCCATAATGGAAAATAGGCGCATATCGCACCTGGGAAACGCTGCCGTCACCCTCTTCCGGCACGGTAAAGTCGACATTCGCATACCCACTCAAGTGTGCCTTAGCACCCATTGCCGAGTTATTTCTACTCTGCAGCTCACTTTCCAGCGCCTTTACTCGATCTTCTAAAGCGCCTTCACTCGCAAAAGACTGTCCGTGGATGGACATGGCCGCAACGGCCATCGCCATACAAAGTTTACTTTTCATACAATTACCTCAATGGTAAGACTAGGTTGTTTTAAAAATTAATATCGGTCACCCAAGTATCACAACTACATGGCTTCTATATTTATCTTCAATAAGCATAATCCTTTATAAGTCGAATAATAGCTTTTTTAAATTAAAGCTAGCTAGACAACAATTGAAATAAATAATAAAACCACTCATATATAACTGCATAATAAGAGATTCAAAGCTTGCTGCACTTACCTATGCTTGACTGCTGCCTCACAATATAACCCGGCATCAACAATGGCAAGAAGAACCTAAGTCTAATAATATATTCATTGATCGCGATCAATTAATCAGCGAAATACAACCGAATAATAACAGAGTCAAATACTAGGGTAATAATAAGCATCAAAAAAGATCCAAAACACTTACTTAGCATTTAGACAACTTCCTTATAAAGGATACTGATTACCAGGCTCATTGCTTACAAAACAATATAGAAAACACATTCGGCTTGTACCAGCCAGCAAACCACTCTGTCTCAATGGTGAATATTCTACATGACACCTTTCTTGTAGCCTAAAGGCCCGCCTCCACTCAGCATCATATAATGCGATTATTCAATTAATGTGATTATTCAGTATTAGCTATAGCAGCGATTGACGATATATTCGCCCCGGATATTAGCCAAAAAAACATTAGAATTTTTCATTACGATATTTACGCTATATAAAATACGGATGGGGTAATTAACGGAATATACTTTAACTCGCGAACCTTACACGAAGCTGACGTGATGATTACTTTTTGAAGCGGAATTCTATAAATTCCGATCACTCGTACGGCTCATCTGACCATCTCCAAACCTAGCACGTAACGACTTTTGCCTTACACCTGAATCCGTGACTTAAAAACCACCTTAAATGCCTCAAACCCTGTAGCCACAA
>CAXBEA010000028.1:0-37348 GCA_963974645.1 uncultured Neptunomonas sp.
CACCTGAGTCGGGGCGATGTCCTCGTTATAGTGCTGGCTGTTTCTGACATCGTCGCCAGTCTGCAGCTCGTAAAACTCACCCGTCTTAACGGCGGTTGAGGTACTTGGGTTGTTAGTATTCATTGTTCATCCTCATTTTTATTATTTTAGGCTTCTACAGCCTGTAAATCTTATCGGTTAGCTGCGGCAGAATTACGAAGGGATAAGCCTGCATCGTTGCTTTTTATGGTCTTCGTCCGTGATGACGTTGTTTCGAAAAATTGTTGGGTAGCATCAGCACGTCACCGGTATTCGACAGGCAGAACCGTCCATTGACAGGTGCAAACCTCTGGCCGGATTTGATTTCGGAGCGATGCCGAATAGGGGGGTGATGATTTTAGGGTTAAACAGGTCGGTAAAGCGTGGTGGAAACGGCTTGAAGGACTGTGTTGAAGAAAATATAGAGAGTTTTGATGACGCGACTGGGTGCAATGTCCGGATGTCTTTAGGTTGCATGACATTCATATCGATAGCCTCCGTTATGACCCTGTTGCCATGCCAGCGAAAGACCGTTACCGGTACTTAACTGGACTAGCTGATCACCAGCATCCGTCGTGTCGGGATCAGCTGGAGCCTCGGAAGTTTTATTGAAACTCGCCGAGTTAAGAGTCGGTTGGACCCCATGGGTGGGATTCTTGTTTTTACCGTTTGGTAAATACTAGTCCCGACAAAAAGTATTGACAAGAGTTTTTTACCAAAAGGTAAGTATTTTTCAGGGTGAGCGAATTATTAGACATTGTTGTTTGTTTATCTATTTGAAAAATAATAATAAAATACTAATTATATTCGGAAAGATAATATTTTGTTTAGGCGTTAAGAGGATTTTGGCGTGTGATAGAGGTCTAAATTCTTGATTTCAGCTGCTGTAGATAACTTTTCAATACCAGGTTAGAGCGTGTCCCTTTGCGTGTGATGGCGGCGTATTCGGTGGCGTAACGCCGCTGATTTGGTTGTAGTGCTCGCAGGCTGCCCTGTAGTAGCCAGCGTTCGGCGAAATGAATCGGCAAGTAGCCGATGTACTGGCCGGTTAGTATCAAAAAAGCGATACCTTCACGATCGGTGGCGGTGGCATTGCTATTCATCGATTGATAGATCGCTTTGGTTTCAGCTGCTTGAGGATACGCAGGCAGGACCGCATCGAAGGATTCTATCTCGGCACGAGAGAGTTCCCGGTCAGTACGCATGAAGAGCGGATGGCTGTTGCTGCAATACAGGTTGGATTCCTCTTCATAGAGTGGAATGTAATCCAGCCCCGTCAGGTGCTTTATCACGGGCACGACACCGGTATGTAGGCGCCCCTCCAGTACGCCTGTCTCAATTTCGCTGGGCGGAGCCATGTGGATATTGATCTGCACCTCTGGCCCCTGTTCTTTTAGAGCCTTGATGGCATGGGTAATCAGCATCCTGGGCATCGTCACCAAGTTATCAGTGATGCCAATGTTGAGTTCACCTTTGAGGTTGGCGTGGGTGCTGTTGACCTGGGTACGAAAGTCTTCCAGTGCAGCGAGGAGCTGAAGTGCGTAGCCATACACCTGTTTTCCCTCGTCGGTCAGTGAAAAGCCGCTGCGGCCTCGCTCGCAAAGCCTCAGGGATAGCCGTTGTTCCAAGTCGGTCATGGCGATACTGATCGCTGCCCGAGTGATATTTAACTCTGCTTCGGCAGCGGAAAAGCCACCACACTCCACTACCGCTTTGAAGATCCGTAGCTGGCGAATGTCTGAACCGGCGATGCTTCCGGTGAGGACTGGCTTGGTTTTCTTCATCGGACTGACCTTTTTGCTGTTATGACAGGGCTGGAAAACAGATGTGTTTCTAAAGTTTATTTTTACCGTTTGGTAAATCCATAAAACCATGTTTTTACCGTTTGGTAAATAAATACTTACTTGAAGGTAAATACGATGAGATTTAACAACGCTTGCCTAAGTCGCACAGTAATTGCACAACGCTGCCTTTGACCGGTTCATACCGAGCTCAGGTTTCACTGAAGCTTCATTTTCAAATAACAAAAAAGGTGACTGCTATGCCTGAATTCGATACCCGCAAATCCGCAGGAATGTCCCGTGCTGAGCTTGAGGCTTACTGGATGCCCTATACCGCCAACCGACAGTTCAAAGAAGATCCGCGGATCATCGTCGCAGCTAAGGGCGCCTATTTAACCGATGCTCAAGGGCGCCAGGTGTTTGATGGCCTGTCCGGGCTTTGGACCTGCGGTGCGGGGCACTGTCGGCCAGAGATTGCCGAAGCGGTCGCCAAGCAGCTGCAACAGCTCGATTACGCGCCGGCCTTCCAATACGGCCACCCCAAAGCGTTTGAACTGGCCAACCGGATTAAAGAGCTGACCCCGGCCGGGCTTGATTATGTGTTCTTTACCGGTTCGGGTTCGGAGAGTGCCGATACCTCGCTGAAAATGGCCCGTGCTTACTGGCGTAAGAAGGGCATGCCGACCAAGACCAAGTTGATCGGCCGCTCCAAGGGCTATCACGGGGTTAACTTTGGCGGTTTCAGTGTGGGTGGTATCGGTGCCAACCGTGCGCTCTATGGCCTGGGGGTTGACGCCGATCACCTGCCGCACACGCTGTTACCCGAGAATACCTTTAGTCGGGGGATGCCGGAGCAGGGCGCCGAGCGGGCTGAGGATCTGCTTGAATTGATCGCGCTGCATGATGCCTCCAATATTGCTGCGGTCATTGTCGAGCCGATGGCCGGATCCGCCGGTGTTCTACCGCCTCCACAGGGATATCTCAAGCGTCTGCGGGAGATCTGTGATCAGCATAATATTCTGCTGATCTTCGATGAGGTCATCACCGCCTTCGGTCGGATGGGCTCTAATACTGGAGCCGAAGAGTTTGGGGTTGTACCTGACATCATTAACGTGGCTAAGCAGCTGACCAACGGTGCTGTACCGATGGGGGCCGTTATCACCAGTACCGATATCTATCAGACCTTTATGGATAACGGCGGCCCGGACTACATGATGGAGCTACCCCACGGTTATACCTATTCCGGTCATCCGGTCGCCTGTGCTGCGGCGTTGGCGTCGTTGGATATTTTACACAACGACAACTTGGTGGCGCGGGTCAACGATATCAGCCCGCTGTTTGAAGATGCGCTGCACAGCCTCAAAGGTACCCAATACATCAGTGACATCCGTAACTACGGCTTAGCCGGTGCGTTGCAGATCGAAGCGTACCCTGGCGAGCCCGCCAGACGCCCCTACGAAATCGCCATGAAGTGCTGGGAAAAGGGTTTCTATGTTCGTTATGGCGGCGACACTATCCAGCTGGGCCTGCCATTTATCACCGAACGTGAAGAGATCGACAATGTGATCAATGCGGTCGGTGAGTCGATCAACGAGTTGGATTAAAGCGGCTATCTGCCACGCCAAATGAGTAGGGCAGGGCGGCATATCGCTTTGCCTGGATTCACCCCGAGCGCTCTGTCATGAGTGATATTTAAATAATAAAAGACGTATAAAAAAGAGGCTTAACCAATGAGCATGATTGGACATTTGATTAATGGTGAACTGCGTACCGATGCCGAGCGCACCCAGGACGTATTCAACCCTGCTACCGGTGAAGTTAGCAAACAGGTCGCTATCGCATCCGTTGCTACCGTCGAAGAAGCGATCGCGGCAGCCCAAGCGGTTTACCCTGCTTGGCGTGATACCCCGCCAGCCAAGCGGGCCCGTGTGATGTTTAACTTCAAGGCGCTGCTCGAGGCTCACGCCGACAAAATCTGCGCCCTGATCGGCGAAGAGCACGGCAAGATTTCTCACGACGCTGCAGGAGAGCTACAGCGCGGGATCGAGTGTGTTGAGTATGCCTGCGCTGCACCTGAGCTGCTCAAAGGCGAACACTCGAAAAACGTCGGTCCTGCGGTCGACTCCTGGAGCGAGTTCCAACCACTGGGCGTCGTTGCCGGAATCACCCCGTTTAACTTCCCTGCCATGGTGCCGCTCTGGATGTACCCGATGGCGATCGTCTGCGGTAATACTTTTGTATTGAAGCCTTCCGAGCGTAACCCGTCCTCGTGCCTGTATATCGCCGAGTTGTTGGCAGAAGCGGGTCTGCCTGCCGGTGTCATGAACGTGGTTAACGGTGATAAGACCGCGGTTGATACCTTATTGACGCATGATGATATTAAAGCCGTCAGTTTTGTCGGTTCAACGCCGATCGCTGAATACATTTACACCACCGCCAATGCTAACGGTAAGCGTTGCCAGGCGCTGGGTGGCGCCAAGAATCACGCTATCGTGATGCCGGATGCCGACTTGGACAATGCCGTTAACGCACTGGTGGGTGCGGCCTTCGGTTCTTCTGGCGAACGTTGCATGGCGCTGTCGGTGGCGGTTTGTGTCGGTAAGCCGATGCAGCAAGCCTTCATCGAGAAGATGAAAGTAGCGATGGAGCCGCTCAAGGTTGGTGCATACACCGATGCCAGCAATGACTTTGGTCCCGTCATCACCAAAGAGCATATGGAAAAAGTGGTCGGCTTTATCAACAGTGCCGAAGCCGATGGCGCAACCGTCGAGGTCGATGGTCGTGACGCTAAAGTTGCCGGTTATGAAAACGGCTTCTTTGTCGGCGGCACCCTGATTAACAACGTCACTAAAGAGATGCGCTCCTACAGCAACGAGATCTTCGGCCCTGTACTGCAGGTGATGTGCGTTGAGACCATGGAAGAGGCGATGCAGCTGATCAATGACCACGAGTACGGCAACGGTACCTGCATCTTTACCCGTGACGGCGAAGCGGCACGCTACTTTTCCGATAACATTCTGGTTGGCATGGTGGGTATCAACGTTCCGCTACCGGTGCCGGTTTCGTACCACAGTTTTGGTGGCTGGAAGCGTTCGCTGTTTGGCGATCTGCACGCCTACGGCCCCGATGCGGTGCGTTTCTACACCAAGCGCAAGACCGTCACCCAACGTTGGCCTTCAGCAGGGGTGCGCGAAGGCGCTGAGTTTGCCTTTCCCTCTTGATTTAGTGGTGATCACTGTCTGAAGCTCTTTTATTTAGCAGCGGGCTGAGCCTGTCAGCCCGCTGCCTTTAGGACCCAGACACAGGGTTTATCGTCCTACCTACAGCATAAAGACTCATGGTTCTCGTAGGGATTACAAATACGGGGCTTATATCGTTTATTGTTTGGAGTTTTTAAGGCTATATCGTTAGTTAAACATTGCTGGACAATAATGTTGACCATTTGGTAAAATTAAAGTATTTTGTGTTTGTGCAACCTGCACTGCTCCCACAAATGGAGTAGTGGGCGTAGAACCTGGGTGTTATTACTAATAATTGGGTTGTCGATGCAATGAGTAGCCTTCATATCAATCAAGAATTTGTGCGAAATCTTGTCTCTAAGTCATCGTCGATTGATCATGCACTTCATTGTTCATTCGTTATTTTAAGTTTTATCCAATTACACCTTACTGTCGCATCGACTACTATTGCTATTTATCTGGAAAGCACCGCTCTTTTCAGAAAACATCCTCCTTTCTTGCCTTCTATCCATCTGTTTAATATTAAACAGACGAAGATGTTCGCTTTTATTATCCGCTAAGTTAGTCCTCGAAAAAACTATAAATAAATCAGAGTGTATGCTGCTGTCTTCTATCAGCGCTAATAACAGATGTTTGATTTTTTCTGTTATTAACTGAATTTCCTGCAGAAAAAATATTTTTCGTATCTCTCTGATCGTAGCCAATAAATACATATAACGATGACGTTATATGTGGAGGAATGAAGCATGCTGGATATGCTTGTGCGTAATGTAAATTTGCCAGACGGCCGTAAGGGCGTTGATATTGCGGTTAAAGGCGGGAAAATCGTCGAGGTTTCGACTGGGATACCCGGCCAGGCAGTACAAGAAATTGACGGCCAAGGACATCTGGCTTCGCCCCCCTTTGTTGACAGTCATTTTCATATGGACTCCGCGCTAAGCCTGGGCCAGCCCCGCCTCAATCAGAGCGGCACCCTGCTCGAAGGCATTGAGCTTTGGGGCGAACTGAAACCTGACCTGAGCGTTGACGCGATCAAACAGCGCGCACTGGAGATGTGCCGCTGGGCCATCGCTCGCGGAACCCTGTGTATCCGCAGCCATGTTGATATCTGCGATGACCGGTTGCTGGCGGTCGATGCGCTGCTGGAAGTCCGTCAACAGATGAAACCCTATATCGATCTACAGCTGGTCGCGTTTCCACAAGATGGCTACCTACGCTATCCGAAGTCGATCGAAAATATGCAACGCGCGCTCGACAAGGGGGTCGATGTCATTGGTGGCATCCCCCATTTTGAACGCACCATGAGTGACGGTGCCCGCTCGATCAAGATGCTCTGCGAACTGGCCGCCGATAGAGGTTTGCTGGTCGATATGCACTGTGACGAGACCGATGATCCGATGTCGCGTCATGTCGAAACCCTCGCCCATGAAACCAACCGCGTCGGGCTGCATGGCCGAGTAACGGGTTCGCACCTGACCTCGATGCATTCGATGGATAACTATTACGTCAGCAAGCTGATGCCGTTGATGCGCGAAGCCGATCTGCAGGTCGTCGCCAATCCACTGCTCAACATCACCCTTCAGGGACGCCATGACAGCTACCCCAAGCGCCGGGGCATGACGCGCGTTAAAGAGCTGATGGAAGCCAATATCAATGTCGCTTTCGGGCACGATTGCGTGATGGATCCTTGGTACAGCCTCGGTTCACACGACATGCTCGAAGTGGCCCATATGGGACTGCACGTCGGCCAGATGACCAGTATCGAACAGCTGAATCAGAGCTTCAATGCAGTCACCAGCAATGGTGCCAAGGCATTGCAACTCGAAGGCTATGGCCTCGAACCCGGCTGCAACGCGGACATTGTTATCCTGCAAGCCTCTAATCCGATCGAAGCCTTGCGCCTGCGACCCGAGCGTCTATTTGTGATTCGCCGTGGCAAGGTGATTGCTAAGACTCAGCCGGTTGTCAATCAACTGTTTGTGGAAGGTCAGAGTGACTCCGTCAATTTCAGCCGCGATCTTTTTTAATCATTAGTAATAACCACAAAATCGTAGAACAGGGAAGGCCGAGATCAGAAACAGCTGCTGATAACGGCGTGGCAATGTTCGTTCAAAAACCCACAGCTAACCCAATCTGGTAAACAAGCAACTATTGCATTGCCTAAAAAAATAACAAAAGGAATCAGACATGTCTCAACACAATGATGACAACAGTTATGCCGAAGCGCATGACGACTACGCTCTATCCCCAGTACCCGAAAGTGCCAGACGCGGTTTGCTCGGTATGTCCGCAGTCATGCTGGGCTTTACCTTCTTTGCTGCCAGTATGTGGACCGGCGGAACCCTAGGCCAGAACTTCCAGCTATGGCCGGACCTGTTCATCGTAATTTTCGGTGGCAACCTGATACTGGGCGTCTACGGTTCATTGCTGGGCTATGCCGCAGCAAAAACCAACCTCTCGACCCACATACTTTCGCGCTATGCGTTTGGCGTGTTCGGTTCCAAGCTACCCTCCTTTATGCTGGCGCTCACTCAGATCGGCTGGTTCGGCGTCGGTGTCGCCATGTTCGCCTACCCGATCAATAAGTTCTTAGGCATCGATAACCTGCCCCTGCTCATCGGTGGTGGTATTGTCATGACCTATACCGTGATGGTCGGCTTTAAAGCGATCGAGTGGCTGAGTATCGTTGCCGTACCCGCCATCCTGATCCTGGGTGTCACCTCAGTGACCAAAGCGATCGCCGATACCGATGGCGGTTTGGGTACGTTGCTGCATATGCAACCGGCTGAGACCATGACCTTTGCCGTGGGTATTGCGCTGGCGGTCGGTTCATTTATCAGTGGAGCCACCCTAACCCCTGACTTCGTTCGTTTTGCCAAAAACAAACGGGTTGGCGTCTGGGCCACCATCATCGGCTTCACCTTCGGCAACAGCTTGATGTTTATCTTCGGTGCAGTCGGCGCTACCGCCACCGGGGTGTCTGATATCTCTGAAGTTCTGGCTGCGCAAGGCCTGTTAGGTGCCGGTATAGCACTGCTGGTACTCAACATCTGGACTACCAACGATAACGCGCTTTATGCGGCAAGCCTGGGCTTGCGCAATATCACCGGTCTCAAGCGAGTCCACTTGGTGTTGGCTGCCGGCGTCGCTGGCACCATCTTGTCAGAGTTCCTGTACAACAACTTTGTCGGCTGGTTGGTGTTCCTCAGTGTTTCCCTGCCGCCTATCGGCGGTGTCATCATTGGCGACTTCTACCTGCGTTGCAAATCCAAGTACCCGGCGCCAGACAAACACCAATTTAAAGAGATCAACTGGGCGGCCATGGTGGCCTGGGGCTTGGCGATCGGTGTATCGGTAATCTCGCCGAAAGACGGCATTTTCAGCATTGCACCACTGAATGCGATTATCGCCGCTGCGGTTATCTATGCCGTGGCCTATAAAATCATCTATGCAAAGGACTACAGCGAGCCCAGTAAAAGCTTGGTGTAACAAGCGATCGGTATAACCGGTAGATACGAAGGCGGGTCGATCGATTACGATTGGCCCGCTTTTTGTCTCTATAGCAAACTGGAAGGGTCAGCATTCAATAGAGGTAATGTTTTAATCGATTGATCTGCATGTTGTACTCAAGTCACAAATCTACGCCATCGTCTGCAGTCCCCGATTTATTTCCATGAACTTAATCCCCCCTGAGCGACAGGAATAGACAGTTGGGTGTGTCCTACAACAGCGCCTGGAGCATCAAGCAGAGAATCATGCAGGTCATGAAAGAGCGAGACGATAGCAAGGTACTGTCCGGTGTGATTCAGCTGGATGATGTTTACTGGGGCGGAGAGCGTCACGGCAGAAAGTCGGGGTGAGGATCCCCTGATAAGACGCCGTTTGTCACCGCGGTCTCTGTGAACGAAGAAGGTCATCCGATCCACATGAATATGAGTGTCCTTAAGGGCTTCCGTTCCAAAGAGATCGAGCGGTGGGTGAAACGTCATTTAGAGCCAGGATGCCATGTTGTATCAGACAATCTGGCGTGTTTTTTCGCTGTTAAAACAGCAGGATGCCAGCATACAAGCATCGTGACAGGCGGTGGGCCGGCATGCGTGTCGCTAGCAGAGTTCACTTGGGTCAACACGATGATAGGGAATGTAAAAAACGCTCTCAGAGGCGCCTACCACGCAATCAGCCACAAACATCTTCCTCGGCACTTAGCGAGTTCTGCTATCGCTTCAACAGACGTTTCGAGCTGGATAGAATGTTGCCCCGATTTTGCTTCATTGCTGTCAGAACGGCTCCGATGCCTATTCGACTTCTTAGACTGGCTGAGGATTATGGGTAATCAGGAAACAGTTTGAGATCCTATTTCGAGTTAAAACTGTGATCGGTACCGGACTCCGTATTCCATATTGCAACGGGGTATTGGACAAGGGTCAGTGGTTGCGATGCTGCTGTCTATCCACAACGGTGCCACCTCTTTTCGAAGGTGCACGTGTTTGTGGATTTTATGGCTGAGCGAATCACGGAAACACCCTACAGGTACGTATGAGGGTGGTACTCCCCAAGTGCCAACTCCAAGTACCTGTCTGTCTCATCGCCGTCGCTCGTGCGCGGCTTCGGCCTGTCACCAGGCAGAAGCCACTGGCGTCATCTGATTGCGAGGGTCCGCTGAGTATAGCTACAGTCTGATTATTCAAAGTTAGATGACTGAAGTCGAACGATAATTGACAGGCAAAACGCAAGTCCTGACACCGCTATTTCATTCACACAGCCTGGCGACGGAGCCGTCATCCAGACCGAGAGTGAGCCACCCACAGCAAGAGGTATCCTGCCCTAAGAAGACGCTCAGGGCATTTGTTACCCGCTGTGCGATCTGCTACATTCGCTCCACTAATTGAGTCGGGACAAGGATTATGTCGAGGTCGAAAAAGGGAGCAATAGACCGCAGCCTCAAAGCCCTTGACTCCCTTTTCCTCTCCCCGTCCCAGACTATCGTGAATATTTCACGTTTTGTCAGACACCTCGTAAAGTCGCTTTTCTACCCTCTATATATCAGCGGGTTACAGGTGATCAAAAATTGTCGACAAATTAAAAAGGCTTTCACGATAATAATTGTTATGAGGAACCGTTCCTCATAAACGAGCTGTTAACTGCCCAAGGAAGCCATGAGTATCGAGTATAAAATCAACGAGCCGATCACTACGGACCAATTTGTTGATCTTCTGGCAAGTTCAACTTTGGGTGAGCGTCGGCCCATCGAAGATAGAGCTTGCTTGGAAGGCATGATTTCAAACAGCAATCTTACGGTAAGCGCTTGGGAAGGCCAAAGCCTGGTGGGTTTAGCCCGTTCCATGACCGATTTTCATTATGCGTGTTATCTTTCTGATCTGGCTGTGAGTGAAACCAATCAAAAAGCAGGTATTGGTAAGCAGCTTTTGTCGCTTACCCAAAATGAGCTTGGCCCCAAGTGCAAGCTAATACTTATTGCAGCACCTGCAGCAAATTCGTATTACGAACATATAGGCTTCGCAAATAACGAGCGTTGTTGGGTAATTGAGCGTGAATCAAGAATCAGCAGTTAACAAGGCCATCAAAGATCGCCAGCAAGCTGGCTCGGACCTCCAAGGCGCTGCGCGTCTTTCCGGCCCTTTATGGCGGCGTTATATTTTTAAACAAGGATCGTAGATGAACGTTGGAGAAGCGTACTTAAAATTAGATAAAGATTGGGATATGCAAGAATTGGCATCCCTCTCTAAGCTTTATACACAATGCTATAGCCTTGTGTATTCATTATCAGGTTTCAAAACAGACTCAAATGATGAGAAAGTCATAGATTGGTTTGAGGGTGTTTATGCCAAATACCCTTGGAGGGGTGGGTTTAGCACCATAAACTTCTATAGTTCTTTATATACAAAGCTCCCATATGAAGCTAGACCACAAATCAAAAAAATACAATACGCTTCTCCCGGTTATATTTTACTAAATGAGGCTCTTGTCGTTGCAGGAACATTGGCAGGAATTGTTGCGGCAATAACTGTATCTGTAGACAAAATTAATAACACATACAATAAAATACAAAAAGGTTTGTCTGAAAGGAAACTAACTAAGTTAGAAGTAAGTCTGAAAGACTTACAACTTGATAGTGCTAAGTTAGAGTTTGTACGCAACTCAAAGAAAGATTTAATCGAAGGTATGAATATACCTAAAGAAATGCAGCTTGAACTGAAAAGACGAAGTGAAGAAAACGATCTTATGGAATTAAAAATATTAATGTCTTTTTATCGGCGTATTGAACCAATAGCTAAAATGCAAGATGAAGGTATGCTTAATATAGAAGCTCCCAATGACTCTGCTGGCACACATGAGTAAATCAAAATATAACGAATAAGGATAGATTGCGCGCAGCCGCGATCTTATCCCGTTGTTGAACGAGCTCGACGGGACCGCACCACGCCACACTGATTTACCCCTATAGAAAATTTATCAATGAGCCCTGGCTGAATCGCGGGGCCTTAATGCCTGTGGGTTGCATCCTATCGTCACCGACCGATCAGGCGCGGTATTTTTTGCACTGTTTCCGGACGATTGCGCCCGTATTTTCGTCACGGTTCTCCCTTTTTCTACGCGTTGGCCGTGCACGACTCCTGACCTAGTTCAAGAAAACGGTACCAGGTCTTGCCTTTTGCCCCCCCTTATTCGCAACTCCGAGCATTTTTCACGCAACTCTTGTATCAACAATTATGGCATTGGTGTGTCAAAATCGAGGAGGTTATGCAGCACCAAACGCCCCTCTAAGCCGATGCCAGAAGCCTGAATTAAGCCCGTAGGGGCGAGGCAGAGCCGAGCCTGGCAGTTGAGGCAGGGATAATGCCGAATCTGCCCGCTTCAGGTTGGCTGGCATAGCGCGGATAAATGGGCAGGAGCCCATTTACACAGCTTTTACTGCCCGTTAGGGCAAGGTACAGGGATACCGATGAACCGCGTACCCGCAGGGCGGTTTCGTGGGCTGCCAGCCGAAGCTTGAGTTACCACTATCGGCACGAAGAGCTTCATGGGTAATCAGGAAAAGCGATGAAGAAAAACACAGCTTTGCTCAAAACGGGCATTATCGATAGTGTTGTCGCTGCATTGTACGGTTTTACTCCAGTCTTGGTGGTACCGCTTGGCGCAGTAGGTCTTTACCCGCTAGTGGGCTATCTCGATTTCGTCCTATGGCCTATTCTCGCTCTGTTCGTCTGTATTACCCTTTATGCAATGGCAGCTAAGGGCAGACACAGGGGTGTCAAAACCCTACGGACTTCCTATTGGAGCAGCAGTAACCAACACACCTTACCGGAAAGCCTTATGTTGCCTGAGTTTCTTGGTAGTTGTTCTGATCCAGAGTTGATTCTTTATCTGCCTAATCCACCGCTACTGCCGACGCCTGAACAACCGGTAGATATTCCAACGCTGATCGCGTTAAACGGTAATCACTGGCGCAAAATTTTTACTATCTTGGCGAAGCTAAGCTCACCACAGGTCGATTGGAGGCAGTACCGTGATGAGGGCTTGCTAAAACGCAGGGAGGCCATTTGCTTTGGCAACGCGCTGTTACCCATCAACGCACGACACCTCGTCGCTGGCAAAGCGAGCTGGGCACGTCTCGGGCTCGACCCGAGTGATTTTTGTTCGCTCGATGACCAACAGCGAGTGTGGAAACGAGATAGCGTGTTTCTCACGCCGTACCTGGATTATCGGCAATTTCCCAATCAGCTCATCGCGCAGCTAAAGCAGTTCCTGAATTGAGATCATGGTGATCAACTCGTGCCGCTATGGTGAAAATGCGGGTTTCCTCTATCAAACATACAATTTGCTTTATAATCTACCGTTCCGGTTGAAGTTAGTGCTCACTCTTGCCTAAGTTGAAGCGGCCTCTGCTGTAACCTCTGTCATAGATCACAGGTGTAAGTATGGATAGTTCTAAGCTGATGTTAGCAATTCCCCTCGTATCGTTGTTGGTTGCATGTGGCGGAGGGACCGGTGGTGACGCGCAGACTGGGAGTTTTTCTCTAGGCGTCTCCGACAACCCCGCCAATGTAGAGGGGGTCACGATTGCGTTTAAACAGGTCGTATTAAAAGGCGAGTAGACGTTCTCATTTGATGTGACGGACAGCGGTAGGGGAGAGTGGGTTCCCGTTCGCGGATAGGGTCTACCTCTATCCGAATAATTCTGGGCTGGTGTCGAGCAGCGATCCAGACATTAAGAGGATGGTCGATTTCAGACCTGACGACGAAATTGGGCTAACCGAGGTCGCACCTCTGGCCGCGGCTGCGGTGCAAGCGGTAACGGATGCCGACGAAAATATTACCGGCTATGACTACGAATTCGGTTTTGTCACCGCGGGCAGATACAGCTTGGGATACAGCTGTCTGGGGCAGATAGATGACCAGGATAACAATGACATGGTGACGGGAACGCCTGCTTTCTCGCTGTTTTCTGAACAAACCGAGGTCGTTGTTGTGAGCGGCGCAAGCAGCCTGCGTAACTTTGACTGATGGAGTGTTTCGAGGAGTGTTTCGAGGGGTGTTTCGAGGGGTGGATGCAAAGGCCTCCCTGCCCCTGTGGGGGGGGCGACGCATCCTGTTCCCGTCGGGCTTACCGCACTTCCCCCGTCCCTCTGGGTCTGTCGATTTGAGTGCGAGCCAGCGGCAAGAATCCCACACAAGGCGTCGCTCGTCGTTCCTTGGTTTTCGTTTAATGTTGCTTCAAAGCAGAAGTCGGCCGGTGGAGACACGGGGCCGCTGATCAGGTTGCTGCGGACCGCTGGGCATGATCGATACTCAATCTGGGGATGGACGAGGTAAGTACCTAACGCCCGAGAGTGGATGGTGAATGCGGGAACACCTGGCTTCAGTTGTTGTGCCCATTCCAGAAATTCATAGGGGACTAAACCAGCCTGATACATCCAGACCCTTTCCCGATAGCGGACGTCATTAGTACCCTCGGCGATCTGCTGCACTAGATCCTTTCTCATGATCATAATTAGAACAATTGATCGATAGTTTCCATTAGTCTGTGCCTCAAACCAAGTCGACCTTCAGGGCTCGCTAATGTAGTACTTAGCCCAGCTGTACCCGGTTAAAGAAGCATAGGTAATCGGTATACATTCGTCGTTCAACGGTTAGTAAAAATGACGCTGATATTTAATCAGATTTTTACAATTTTTATTAATGAGCACGGAATAGTATTTACCGTAACGACAGAGATTTGTATGTGAAGCACTGATGAGCTCGCCCAGTCGCGGCTTGTATTAGTACTTCGTGGTAGACCGACGTTGACCCGGTTTCTTTGTGTATTCTGCCTCGGCAGATTCGGTCTAGTCTCTTTGTATGCCCTACATGGATCAATGTTGTTCGATCTCCCACTGGTCTTGCAGGATGTAGAGATCGAATTCTTTACCGGCTCATTTAGGCCGCTTTTTTTGGCAATTTACTTACAGTTATACCTAGATCGAAAAGGCACTTTTAATAAGAGAGGAAAAAAATGCTTAATCCAAGAGATGTGAAAACCATCGCTGACGCCAAGCAGATCGTTGAAGAGCGTGGCCTGACCCATATCAAGGTCGGTCTGTTCGACAATGACGGCATCATGCGCGGCAAGTATATCGACAAAGGAAAGTTCCTCTCATCGCTGGAGAACGGCTTTGCCTTCTGTGATGTGGTGCTGGGCTGGGACTCGCAGGATAAGCTGTACGAGAATGTCGGTGTCAAGTTTACCGGCTGGCATACCGGCTATCCCGACGCTCAGGTCAAGGTGATTCCGGAGAGTTGTCGCGATATTCCGTTCGAGCCGGGCATGCTGCTGTTCCTCTGCGATTTTGAAGGCGAGGCGGCCAAAGTCGGTCCGCGTAGCCTGCTGACGCGGGTGCTGCAAAAAGCCGATGACATGGGCTTCGACGTATTCTCCGCGTTCGAGTATGAGTTTTTTATGTTCAACGAGACGCCGAAATCGATTCGGGACAAGGGTTATCGCAACCTGGAGTGGATCACCCCGGGCGCCTTTGGTTATTCGATGTTGCGCAGTTCGGTTCATGGAGATCTGTATAAAGAACTGCTGGAGCTGAGCGAACAGATGGATTTTCCGATTGAGGGTCTGCATACCGAAACCGGTCCGGGCGTGCTCGAAGCGGCACTGTCGGTGTGTGGTGCTCAGGAGGCTGCCGATAAAGCGGCGTTGTTCAAAACTTTTACCAAGGTCTGGGCCCAGCGCAGGGATATGATGGCGACCTTTATGGCCAAGTGGTCGAATGATTGTCCGGGCCAGTCTGGCCATATCCATATCTCGCTGCGTCATAAGGACGGCTCTAATTCGGGGTCTGGCTCGGCCTTTTACGACCCCGAGCAACCGATGAGCATGAGCAAGCAGCAACGTCATTTTCTGGCAGGACAACAGAAATTTATGCCGGAGATGCTGGTTATGATGGCGCAGACGGTCAATGCCTATTCGCGCCTGATCCCCGGTTACTGGGCCCCGACCGATGCCACCTGGGGTTGTGAGAATAGGACTACCGCGCTGCGGGTCATCCCCGGCTCCGACAAGTCCCAACGGGTCGAATTTCGACTCGGCTCGGCCGATGCTAACCCTTATATTGCGCTGGCCGCTACGCTGGGTGCTGGCTTGTACGGTATCGAACACGAATTGGAGCCCACCGAAATGGTGGTCGGTAACGCCTACGAGCAAGAGCATCCGGCGGAGTTGGCGCTGCCGAAAAATATCACTGATGCAGCCCAGGCGCTGCGTGACTCGGCCGTGGCCCGAGAGCTGTTTGGCGATGAGTTTGTCGAGCACTACGCCGCCAGCCGCGAGTGGGAAGGACGGGAGTTCAACAAGCATATTACCGACTGGGAACTCAAACGTTACTTCGAAATCATCTAAGCCGGCTGATCAGATGCGGCTGGCCTGACAATGATTGTGTAGTGCCGCGGCTGTTGGCTGCAGCTCTTTTCTGCAGTACTGCAGACCCTATTTTGTGTCCTTTATTTTGACAGAAGAGATTCAATTATGACTTCAATGCAACAGACGCTGTCACCCGTCGATGGCACCATCTACGTCGAGCGACCTTATGCGACCCCAGCATTAATCGATGCGGCTCAGGCAAGGGCTGTGACGGCGCAAGCGGCGTGGAAGCGACAGCCCTTGGCCGAGCGCCAGGCGATCTGTCGCAAGGCGGTTGAAGCCTTCGCCGGCAACCGCGACCAGATTGCCCAAGAGCTGTGTTGGCAGATGGGCCGGCCGATTCGGTACGCGGCAGCTGAGGTGAGCGGCGTTGAAGAACGCGCCAACTATATGATCGATGTCGCCGATGAAGCCTTGGCGCCCATCCACATTAACGAGAAGGCCGGACTGCGGCGCTACATTCAGCGCGAAGCCCTCGGGGTGGTGTTTGTTGTTGCGCCCTGGAACTACCCTTACCTGACTGCGATTAATTCGGTGATGCCAGCGATTCTGGCTGGCAACGCGGTGCTGCTTAAGCATTCGGCGCAGACGCCGTTGTGCGCCGAGAGACTGGTCGAGGCGTTTCAAACCGCCGGGCTACCCGACGGGGTATTTCAGTACTTGCATATGACCCATGCCGAGACCGAGAAACTGATTCAGTCGCCCTCGATCGATTATGTTGCCTTCACCGGCTCGGTGCAGGGTGGCGCCATGGTCGAGCGTGCCGCAGCCGGTCGCTTTATCGGTGTGGGGCTTGAGCTGGGCGGTAAAGATCCCGCCTATGTGCGTGCCGATGCCGATGCCGACCTCGACCATGCGGTAGAAACTACCATTGACGGGGCTTTCTTTAACTCCGGGCAGTCGTGTTGTGGTATCGAACGGATCTATGTCGACGAAGCGCTCTATGACGCCTTCGTGGACAAGGCGGTGGCGCTGGTCAAACAATACAAATTAGGCCGCTCCGACGACCCAAAAACCACGCTGGGTCCGGTGGTGCGCGCCGCCGCTGCCGACTTCGTTCGTGGTCAGATCGATGAGGCGGTCACGCAGGGCGCGGTCACCCATATCGATCCGAGAGACTTTCCGCTGGATCAACCCGGCACCGCGTATCTGGCCCCGCAGCTGCTGACCAATGTCAATCACAGCATGCGGGTAATGACCGAAGAGTCGTTCGGCCCGGTGGTCGGGATCCAAAAGGTCAGCTCGGATGCCGAGGCGATTGCGCTGATGAATGACAGCGAGTTTGGCCTGACCGCGTCCATTTTTAGTCGCGACATCGACACCGCAATCGCACTGGGTGATGACGTGCAGAGCGGTACCTTCTTCATCAACCGGTGCGACTACCTGGACCCGGCACTGGCCTGGACCGGGGTCAAAAACTCCGGTCGTGGCTGCACCCTGTCGAAACTGGGTTACGAGTCGCTGACCCGGCCTAAATCCTTCCATATCAAGACCGAGCTATAAGGGGTTTACCATGACCGAACTCACTGCCAACTGGAACTACCCGAACAGCATGCGTATCGGCGCGGGCCGGATTAAAGAACTGCCGGGGGTCTGTCAGCAACTTGGGATGCGAGCGCCGCTACTGATAACCGACCCCGGACTGGCTGCTCTTCCGATGGTCCAGCAGGCCCTGGCGTCTTGCCGCGAGGCGGGCCTGCGGGTAGGGCTGTTTTGCGATATTCAGGGCAATCCTACGGGCCAGAATGTGGATCAAGGGGTGGCCTTTTATCGAGCTAATCAGCACGATGGCGTCATCGCCTTCGGTGGTGGCTCGGGCTTGGATGCCGCCAAGGCGGTAGCGTTGATGGCCGGGCAGGATCGCCCATTATGGGATTTCGAGGATGTCGGCGATAACTGGACCCGAGTCAATGAAGCCGGCGTAGCTGCTATTGTTGCGGTACCCACCACCGCCGGCACCGGTTCCGAAGTGGGCCGTGCCTCGGTGATTACCGACTCGGCCAACCACATCAAGCGGATCATCTTCCACCCGCTGATGTTGCCGTCGGTGGTGATTCTGGACCCTGAACTGACCACCGGTCTGCCCGCGCACATCACCGCCGCCACCGGTATGGACGCGCTGTCCCATAACCTGGAAGCGCTGTGCTCGCCTTTCTACCATCCAATGGCGGAAGGGATTGCGATCGAAGGGATCCGGCTGGTGAAGAATTACCTGGCACGTGCCGTATCCGATGGTAACGATATCGAGGCGCGGACGCAGATGTTGGTCGCATCCAGTATGGGTGCCACCGCTTTCCAAAAAGGACTGGGCGGCATGCATGCGATCGCTCATTCGTTGGGGGCTCTGTACAACGCCCACCATGGTCTGCTGAACGCGATTTTGATGCCCTATATACTCAAAGCCAATCGCAGCGTCATCGAAGAACGGATCGAACGATTGGCCCGCTATTTGGATCTAACCGACGCCAGTTTTGACGGTTTTATGCGTTGGATACTGGCGCTTCGTGAGCAGTTGGGTATCCCCCATAGCCTGGCGGCTATCGAAATCGACGACAGCGATGCCGAGCGTGTTGGACGGATGTCATCCGAAGATCCTTCCGCCGGTGGGAATCCGATCCCGTTTGATGCGAAGCAATACGCCGACATCTTCAAAGATGTGGTACACGGACGTTTGTAAGTCCTGGCTAGAGCAACTAAGGAGAGCATGATGAGAATCGGCATTTTGCAATGCGACGACGTGATGGACGAATTGCAACCCGAATTCGGTAATTACCCGGCGATGTTTGAAGCCTTGCTGGGCGAGATCGCACCGGACTGGGAGTACGTGACTTACCGCGTGATTGATGGCGAATTTCCTGACTCGGTCGATGCGTGTGACGGGTATATCTCCACCGGCAGTCGCTACAGTGTGAACGATGGTTATCCCTGGATCGGTCAATTGGAAACGTTCGTGTCCGCCCTGGCGCAGGCGGGGAAAAAATATGTCGGCATCTGCTTCGGACATCAGTTGCTGGCCAACGTTATGAAGGGGCGGGCGGAGCTGTCTGATCGTGGCTGGGGGGTGGGTATGTCCTTCAATCAGATTGATATCAAGAAGTCCTGGATGGAGCCTTACCAAGCATCGCTGGATTTGGTGGTGAGTCATCAGGACCAGATAACCCATCTGCCACCAGGAGCCGAAGTGCTGGCCAGTAGCCGTTTCTGCCCCTACTACATGCTCCAATATGGGGACCATATGATGAGTGTGCAGGGACACCCGGAGTTTAGTCAGCCTTATTCAAGCGCCTTGATGGCACGGCGTGCCGATCGCATTCCGGCGCCTCGTGGTCGCGAGGGTCAAGCGTCGTTAGCTGCCAAGGTCGATGACCGTTTGATGATGCGATGGATTATCAATTTTTTTGCCAAGGATGGGGCCTTGGGTTAAACCGCTAAACTAAATTAAGTCTATTGATTTTACCCTCTTGGGCAAGGCCAGTACCGATTTTCCGGAACCTACTGCGCCTTGCCATTTTTTATTTAATTCACTTCTCCAGGTGCTCATAAGGGCTGGTTCGGATCTGGTGCGTCTGCATACTGAGGGGTTACCATGCAGGCATATAAAAAACGTATATACGCGGCTGTTTAGGCGCTGAAAACCACCGTATGACTAATATATACTTGGAAAGAAATTATTCATGGACGATTATGTAAATACCGGTTTACATAATGGCTACAAAATTTCACCAACTTTTTATACTGAGTTTACATTGGTTTGTTAGTTTTATAGAACCAAAAACTTACTCCTGACAACGGCAGAGAGTGATAAAAATAAAAAGTTGGGTATCATCATGAGCAATTATTACATTTGCCATAAGGCAATAGTTATAAAGTTGACCGATCTGTTTATCTCACCCGATATCAGTGCTAATTTCTTTGCTGGTATGTCATTTAACACGCATAAACTTTCTGTACGAAAAATCATCATTTCCTGAGTATTTGTTTGTCTAGGTTGTTTAATAGGCAAGGTGATTATTGCTCATCGAAATAGTCTCTCTTCTATTTATCAACTCTCGTTTTTTAAAAAGGAGATATTTATGAGTGCTAGTGAGTCGTTGCCTTCATCGTATAAGAATAGTCACGAAGACATTACAGGCATATCCATCGCGTTTGTTCTATGCCAGGATTTTGAGTTTCAATGTTTTTCAGGTTTTGTGAATGTATTGGATCAACTAAAAACTGAATATTCAGATACAGATCTGAAAGAGATTAGTTGGAGTGTTGTTGGGGAGCGTAATAAACCGATTCGCTCATCTTGCAATATTGATGTGCTTCCTCGAAGCGGCTTTAATCAACCTGAAAGATATGATTATGTTGTAATCATCGGCGGATTAACACCGTCATCTAAGGTAGTCGGGAGTGACGCCACAAACTTTATTTATATGGCTCATAAACATAACGTCCCCTTGGTTGGCATCGCCTCAGGTCGTCATGTGTTGGCAAGCCAGAGCCTTCTTGATGGGCGAAAGTGTGCGGTCGATGCCTTGTGCGAACTAAAATTCAGGTCAATATACCCAAAAATTGAAACAGTTTCTTACCAGCCATTTATTGTAGATAACCAGTTGATCACCTGTCCTGGGGCGGGCAGTGTAATGAAGCTAGCTTCTACCCTGATGTCTCAATATTTTGGGCGTTATTTTAGTCGGGGGCAATGTGGGAGGGAAATCGTAGACGATGGACAGTATCGTTCGGTGTCTGCAAGCAAGAGAGATGATGCCAGCATAAGCCAGGCGATCGAATATATGGAAAGCAACCTGAACATCCCCATGCCTATCAAAACACTGGCGGACCAGCTAGGCATGACTGCATCCCAGCTCGATGGTGTGTTTTCCGCCAAAATGGGCATGACCCCTTCTTCTATGTGGCGAAAGTTGCGTCTGGATCGTGCCTATTGGCTGCTAACAAATACTCAGCGAAAAATTACAGATATTGCGCTCGAATGCGGATATTACGACAGTGCGCATTTTAACAAGGCGTTTAAATCTTCCTTCTTCGCTCCACCAAAGGAGGTTAGAAGAGAAAAATACCTGCTATCAAAATTCAATCAACAGCATCACTCGGCGCATCGGCTATGTTCTGATTAGCTGTTGATCCTGAACTAAATTATAGGAAACCCCAGAAATTGTCGGAGGCTTCTAATGAACCAGGTCGATTTCAACCAACTCGTTATAGCCATCGACTCGCTCAGCCCCGGTCAACGACAGCTGTTCCTGGAGCGATTGCAGCATCCCGACGCAATACCTGCAATCATCGAGCATCTGGAGCAGCAGCTTCAGTCTGACCTTAGAAGCCCTAAGTGCAATCATAATCAAATTCATCGCTGGGGCACTCTCAAAGAGCTACAGCGTTATCGCTACAAAGCTTGTCACAAAACCCCGAGCAGAATTAATTAAAAATAAATCAACCTACTGATTTCATATCTGATTTTACTATGGTTGAAATGTTTTCAACATTTAGTGCGAGCGTAGCCGGTTCGTTCCCCTTCCTGTTATGTCTTCACCTGTCGAATGGACCACGGTGAAAAATGGTTTTTGTATACTGCCCAGATCTAAATTAGAGCCGATGGTACGTTTGAGGCCGGTGGTATAAAAGATCGGGCAGAGATTACCCTGGGTGATTTGAAAAAAAACAGTAGAGGCTGCAGGTGGCTCAATGGATGATGTTACTCAGATGATAATTTATATTACCAATCCTGAAGGCTTTCCCATCGTGAATGACGTTATCTTCGTTATATCTAATAACCTTATCCTAGCAGAGCGACGGTTATGGAGGCTGGTCTGGTAGTGATAGGCACTACTATCGAAGTGATCGCCTATGCATATATTTCAAAATAATCAATAAAGTAGAGACAACTTAAGGGGGCGTGTTGTGAGAAAAATTGTAATTTTTTACTGTTTATTTGTGTAATTAAATACAATTTAATCTGAAAGGTTTGTTTTACTGTTTTTAAGCGTAAAAATAATCTACCAAGGCTGGAGAATATAATGAAAATAAATAACTTCAAACGACGATTGTTGTTAAAGAGCGCAGTTGTGGGTCTCTCTCTTTCGCTATTTAGTGGCGCAATGACGGTTTCTGCCGCGACGACGTTACGTCTATCGACACAGGTGCAGCCTAGTTCAGATGGTCATAAATTTGCTCTCGATTTTGCGGAACGGGTCAGTAGCGCTACTGATGGTCGAGTTAAGATTAACGTCTACCCGGCGAGCCAACTCGGCGACTGGACCGAAGTGCACGAGCAGTTGATGCAGGGGGCTGTTGATATCGGGCTCCAGTCTCTTTCTACCAAGTTTGACAAGACGGTAGCGCTTTCGTGGTTTCCTTATGCCGTTGAGGATTATGCTGGCGCACGCAAAGCGTACTCTAAAAACGGTTATGTATACGAAATCGTCAGTGATGCTATCGCTAAGCAGGACATCAAACTGTTGAGTGTTTATGGCGCGGGAATGGGTGGTGCAGGGTTTGTTAAGCCCCTGCCACATCCACGTGATCCAAATGCGAGTCAGAATTCCAAAATTCGTATCTGGCCGGGCGGTACTACGCACCGGGCTCTGATGGACCGTTTTGGTTTTAATACCTCGCCCCTTCCCTGGTCTGACCTTTATGTGGCTCAATCCACGGGGGTAGTCGATGGAATGGTTGGCGGTACTGCTACACAGCAACTGGAGGGCTTCAAGGATATTACCAAAATGTGGGTGCAGTATAACGACCACTACGAGCCCCTGTGGCTGGTGATGAATATGCAGCGTTTCGAAGGCATAGACGAGCAGGATCAAAAAGCGATGTTAGATGTTGCGCAAAAGATCAGCCTCGAACGTTTCGATGCGGTCCAGGCTGCTGAAGAGAAAAGTTTGCAGACGTTACGTGATGCCGGTGTCGAGGTGGTTATCCTGTCCAAGGAAGAGCTAGCCAGTTTTTCTGCAATCGCACGTAAGGAAGTATGGCCGAAGATTGAAGGTGAAATTGGTCCTGTCGCAATGGCACGGCTAAAGCAAGAACTAGGTCTTCAGTAGAGTCTCATAAAAGAAAGCACCATATGTTTGGGGGCTTGCTCTCCAGGCATATGGACGCCCAGTCGATCTAGCAATTAGCGCTGATTCGCATAGTTCCTATTGGGTTTTATTGCGCGTTGCGAGTTCGTTTCTCTTTGGAGGCTATTTTATGTTTAAGTCTGTTTTAAAGTCAGTTATTTATCTGGGTATATTGCTTTGGAATGCAAAGCTTCATGCGCAACGCTGGATTATGTTTATTACCAGTGTTTGCGTCACGCTGCTAGTTTTTATACAGGTAATAATGCGGTATTTTTTTGATGTTCCTCTCTATGGCATCGAAGAGATCGCTATCTATCTCGCGGTATGGTCATATTTTATCGGAGCATCGTACGGTGCCAAGCAACAAGAGCACATATCTGCCAGCCTTATTGATGTTTTGTTGCCTGAAGGACGGGGGCAGGACTTTGTTGCGATGGTGGTCGATTTAATTACTGCGATAGTCTCCGCCTGGATGGTTGTTTGGAGCTGGCATTACCTGTCTTGGACGTTTAAGCGTGGAACGGTTTCTGTAGACCTTGGTATCCATATGGGATGGGTCCATAGCGCAATATTTATAGGCCTTAGTTTAATGACTCTGTATTTCTCGATCGATTTTGTAAATAGGTTGATCCATTTTATTAAAATGGGAAAGACAGGTGGTAGTAAGGGAGGGGCGGTATGAGCATTGAAATAATACTGGATGGTTTGTTACTGGTTACGCTTTTGATTTTTGGTGTCCCGGTCCCAATCTGTTTTGCGGCTGCAGCTCTACTGCTAATTTTGTTAGGAGATTTTGGTACCCCAATTTTTTTGATCTCGGCGGGTTATTCAAAGCTATCTTCGATTGTCTTGCTGGCCATTCCTCTTTACATCCTGGCTGGGGGGTTGATGAGCCACGGCGGTATCGCGGGCCGGCTTGTCGATTTCGCAGAGAGCATTGCGGGGAGGTTCCGTGGTGGCATGGGGGTGGTCGTGATCTTATCGACCGCGGTTTTCGGGGCCATCTCGGGGATGGCCAGTTCTGCTGTTGCAGCGATCGGCGGCATCATGATTCCTCGTCTTGTAGCACGTGGCTATGACAGGAACTATGCGGTTAGTCTGGTAGCCTGCTCGTCGGTACTGGCGCTGCTTATTCCGCCCAGTGCCAGCATGATTATTTTTGGCTGGGTCACCAATACTTCCATTACCGCGCTGTTTCTGGCCCCTGTCGTGCCGGGTCTGATACTGATCTCACTGTTCATGTTCTGGAACAGGGTCATGACCCGTAACATGCCGATTGAAATTCCTGAGCCACTCGGATTTCAGGACGCAGCAAAGGTTGCCGGGGTTCAGGCAAAACGGGCCGCTTTTGGGCTGGCGATGCCGTTGATTATTTTGGGCTGTATCTATGGTGGTATCACTACGCCTACGGAAGCTGCCGCCATCGCGGTTGTCTATGCCATCCCCGTAGGGTTCCTGATCTATCGTGATATCAACTGGTCTTCATTCTACGACATCGTCTGGAAAGCGGCGCAGACCAGCGGCGTACTGATGGTTTTGATTTTTTTCGCATCCATGCTGGCACGTCTTTTTACCATGGAAAATGTTCCTCAAGAGATGATGGAATCTTTTTTATCGGTAACCGAAAATAAAATCTTGCTTCTTTTAATGATCAACTTATTTTTAGTGGTCATCGGTATGTTTATGGATGACGTCAGCGGAATATTGCTAGTGTCGCCGATGTTGCTACCTATTATGGTAAAGCTCGGTATTGATCCCGTGCATTTTGGTGCGATTGTCGCGGTTAACTTGGGGATGGGGCTGATCACACCACCGACTGCACCTATATTATATTTCGCTGCGATGGTCGGTAATGTAAAACTGGTAGGCATCCTAAAGCCGACTCTCGTGTTTGTACTTTTTGCTTATCTCCCTGTGGTTCTTTTGACAACATTTTTACCCGATCTGTCTATGGCTTTACCGAGACTCATTCTTGGAATTGAATGACATTTGGTTTGTGTAAAGTAATAATATGAATATTAAACTAAGAACTAATAGTTGGTGTAGGATTTATTAAAAACAACCTGGTGTGTTTGCTGTTAATTATTTTCCAGTCATAGGGTGGTTGTATCTTTTATCAAACTAGTTAATGTCAATCGGAGCTTGAATAATGAATCGCAATATTTCTGAAACGGAGCACGCCTCTCACGATGTCGTGATTATAGGGGCCGGATTTGTCGGGGTTGCTACTGCGCTCTGGTTGCAGAAGCAAGGGCATAAAGTCACCCTGATCGATCCGGACCCTTTTGCTGAGGGTGCCTACTATGGTAATGCATGTACCATCGCGACCTACGCCAACATCCCGGTTGCAACGCCTGCGGTAATGAAGCAGATCCCTAGTCTGCTCTTCAACCCGCAGAGCCCGTTATCGGTACGCTGGTCGTATCTCCCCCAGCTGCTTCCCTGGTTGTTCCGTTTTCTACTAGCGAGTACTCCTAAAAAAGTGGAGGATATTGCTCGGGAATTGGGAGTTCTGTTATCCCAGGTTAACAGCGCTTTCGAACCTCTTTTCAAGGAGTCTAATGCGCATGATCTGTTAGATATCAACGGCACCATGTACCTCTACAGTACCCAGGAAAGCTTCGCTAACGCACGGACGGATATTGAATTGAGACGCCGAAACGGAATTCCAGTTCAGGAGCTAAGTCACGGTGATATTTCGGATTTGGAGCCCAATCTAAATTCCATTTACCACCGCGGACTACTATTTAATGACGGCTATCACGTTCGAAACCCGCTCAAGTTATTGAAGAATATGGCTGATTCTGTGATCGCCCGGGGTGGAATAATTGTTAAGAGCAAGGCTTTATCCATCAAGCGGGTGAGTCCTGACGAATTAAGTATCGCTACCGACAACGGCAACTTTAGCGGCAGCAAGGTCGTTGTGGCGGCAGGTGCCTGGTCCCGCCAATTTGCAACACAAATTGGCGATAAAGTCCCTTTGGATACCGAGCAGGGCTATCACGTCATGTACACCGGTGCCCAGGATTTGCTGAGTCGGCCGGTTGGCTGGGCGGATGTCGGTTTTTATATGACTCCCATGGACTCGGCCTTGCGGGCTGCCGGGACAGTGGAGCTGGGCGGACTTAACAACCCATCCAACCCCAAAAGAATCAAGCTGATCGCCGACACGGTGAAAAAACTGTTACCCCAGTTGGATGATTACGATGCCGAGTGGACAGGCTTTCGACCTTCGATGCCGGATTCAATGCCCGTGATCGGCCCTTCAGCGAAAGATAAGGGTGTTTTTTATGCATTCGGTCATGGTCATATCGGTATGACCTTGTCGGGCATTACCGGAAAAATCATCGCGGATCTCATCAGTCGGAAGGTCCCGGACGTTGAGATACATCCTTTTCGTGTCGATCGGTTTTGATGAGCTCCAGTGATGGGGTAATAGAGCGTATGGTCGTGCATTGCTGTTGTAACGCTTGGCCGCTCTGATTCGCCTATCCGCTGACTGCTGTTAGGCAGAACTTGGGTGAACCGTTACGCACATCGTCCGTTTTAACTTTTTGTTTCGAGGTCCTAGACTCGCGGGCCTTGGTGACGCTTAGAGGGCCTAGCCGGAGAGTCGTTGTGTTTGTAATGATGTATTGCTGGTGTCATATTGCTTTAAATCACGAGTCGAAAGTCAAGTAGGTTCGTGAACGGGTCGCTAAGGGACTTGTTAGCAGGTTCCCTAACAGAGGTAATTTCCAGTTGTTTGGCGAGATTACAGAAATAAGCAGGAGAGGATCCGTATGCCGGGTAATTCTATGATACTCGTGGTGGACGACGAGCCGACGTCTCGCCATATCCTGGCGGGGTATTTTGAAAGTGAAGGTTACCTGGTCCGAGAGGCGCAAACTGCCGAGCAGGCCGAAGCTATTCTTGAAGAAGAAACGATTGATCTGATTTTGCTGGATATTCGAATGCCTGGTAAGGATGGGCTAACGCTTACTCGTGAGTTGAGGGTCAATTCGGACATAGGCATTATTCTGGTTACGATGCGCCAGGATGATGTCGATCGAATTGTCGGGCTTGAGTGCGGAGCGGATGATTATGTCACTAAACCTTTCAACCCCAGAGAGGTTCTCGCTAGAGCCAAGAATCTTATTCAACGGGTACAGCAGCTACGGCAGTTGAGGCTTGCCGTGACTTCCGGGGACTCCTACAGGACGTTCAATGGCTGGACCCTCGATGTCAATCTCCGGCGGCTGATTTATCTGGATGATGAAAAAGTGCAGCTGACCGACGGCGAGTGCCAGCTGCTGATGGCTTTAATCAGTCATGCAGGCGTGGCCATGACCAGAGATGATCTTATGGACAAAATCCGAAATCGGGAATGGTTGCCGAATGATAGGACTATCGATGTATTAATCGGTAGGCTGCGGCGCAAACTCAGAGATGATTCGGCTGATCCCAATATCATCATTACTGTGCACGGTACCGGCTATCTTTTTAATCCTAAAGTGATTAAACATTAGCCATGAAATGGCCTTGGTATCCGGTCATTTCTCTTTTTTGTATCGTCCTGCTGTGGCCTGCATCTTCGCTATCGGCAAACGCTGAAGAAGCGCCAGTTGAGGGTTCGAAGCAGATTGTGCTCTGTGGTCATCCTGATTATCCCCCCGTTTCCTGGGCTGAGGAGGACCGCATTGTCGGGCTTGCTCCTGAAGTGGTGAAACGGATTTTCAACCGACTCGGTTACGAAACCCAAGCCAAGGTGGTTGGGAATTGGAAGCGCTGCTTGCGCGAGGTGGAGCTAGGACGTGTGGATGTCGCTGTGGCTTACCGCACCTTAGAGCGTGAGAAGTTTTTTGATTTCAGCCGGGAATCGGTTATCGATGATCCAATGGCCATCTTTGTTAACCGTAACCGCCCGTTCCCGTTCGAGCGCAGGGAAGATTTACTTGGGAAAACTGCGGGTCTGATGCTCGGTGATAGTGTCGGTGATGCGTTTGATCAATTTTTGCTGGAAAATCTGACCATTGAACGGGTATCCGAAGGTCACCAGAATTTTGGCAAACTGGAGCGGGGACATATCGACTTTATTCCTTATGGGTTGCATACCGGGAATTTGCTTGTCAGAAGGCTTGGGCTCCAAGATATGATCGTGCCGTTGCCCAACCTGGTTACTACCAACCATTATTATTTGGCGATCTCGCGAAAATCTGAACTCACTCAATATCTTGACCTTATCGACGTCGAGCTTAAACGGCTGCACGAAACCGGTGAGGTGACGCGCTTAACTGAACATTACATCGGTGTGTATTCCTCCAAACTGCATCAGGAAGCTACGGCGAATATGAAGGATGAATAAGGCATGTTCAAGACCCAAACCCGCTGGCTCACAATGCTGTTCAACTATAAACGTGGCCACCCTTTAGGGTATCGAATTCTACTTTGGATACTTGCCTGTAGTCTTGTTTTCACCCTTTTTTCCACCGGCATTCAGCTTTATTTTGACTACCGAAAGGATATGACTCAGATCGAGAGTCGGTTTGAATTAATCCGCACAGGTTATCTGGAGAGTTTGGCCAAGAGTCTTTGGGATCTGGATCGAGCGCAGGTGCGTGTACAGCTGGAAGGGATGTTGAACTTTCCTGATATTCAGTTTCTGCGTCTGGAATCAACGGTATGGAGCGAGCCTATGGTGTTGGGGTCTGTTCCTGACAATACTGGCCTTATGCAGAGCTCCCCCCGTTTCGAACTGGTTCATAAAACGCCGCTAAAAGGCGAACTGCACCTTGGCACCCTGTACGTCAATATAGACTACGGTGCTGTCTACGGGCGCTTATGGGGGACAGGGTTGGAGACCTTGATTTCCAAGACGTTGCTTATCTTTTTGATAAGCGTGGCGTTGATGGTGATCGTGCAGTTGAAGGTTACCCGCTATCTGGAGGCCATGGCTCTATATACCCGGCAGATTGGTCGAGCGGAGGTGAGCGGCCCACTGGAACTGCAGCATAAAACCAGGAGGGGGCAACCGGATGAATTGGATCAGGTTGTTGATGCCATTAATGAGATGCGTGGGGCTATTCTTCAAGACATTAATCGCAGAGAGCAGGTCCAGGAGAAACTACTCTACAGTCGCGATCAGCTTCAGGAGATCGTCAAGCGCAGGACCGAAAGCTTACAGGCTGCCAAAGAAGCAGCGGAGACTGCCGACAAAGCTAAATCTCAGTTTCTTGCTACGATGAGTCATGAGATCCGGACGCCTCTCAATGGCGTCATGGGGATGGTTCAGCTGCTGTTGAATTCAGAACTGGGGGATAGGAATCGACAATATATCGAAGGCATTTACCAGTCCAGTAGCATGCTGCTGGAGACGCTTAACAACGCCTTGGATTACGCAAAACTTGTGGAGGGTGTTCATATCCCCGAAAGCGCTGCCTTCAGCCTGAAACAGTTAACCAACTATATTATCTTATTATTTTCCCCAACGGCGACTGAACAACACCTTCAGCTGAGTGTGAGAATTGATCCCGGCATTCAGGACTCTTGTTACGGAAGTGTTGGTGCTCTGCGCCAAGTGCTGTCAAATCTGCTGGCTAACGCCCTGAAGTTCACTCAGCAAGGGCAGGTTGAACTCGGAATAGCTCTGGCCGGGCAAAGTGAGGGAGAACAGCGACTTCGCTTCACGATCAAGGATACCGGGATCGGTATTCCAGAGGCGCTCCAGTCCCATATATTTGAGCGTTTTACCCAAGCCGACGAGACAATTACTCGCAGGTTCGGGGGGACCGGGCTGGGGTTGGCCATCTGTAAAAAAATGGTGGAATCCCTAGATGGCGTCATCGGTGTCAAGAGCGAGGAGGGTAAAGGCAGCACGTTCTGGTTTGAACTGTCGCTCGATCTCCTCGATAACCTACCCGCGAAGGGCGAGGCAGAAGCCGGTCAAGATTATCTGCTTGGGGCCGCAGTGCCGTTGCGGGTTCTTCTGGTGGAGGATATGAAGATTAATCGGCAGGTAGCCGAAGCATTTCTTGCCCTCGAAGGCCACCAGGTCACCAGTGCCGTCAATGGCGCAGAGGCGCTGAGGTTAACCCAAGCTCAAGCGTTCGATCTGATTCTCATGGATGTACATCTTCCCGAAATGAGTGGCGTTGATGTTTGTCGACATATTCGCCAGCAGAGCACCTCCAATCAAGGCACACCGATTATTGCCGTAACCGCGAGTGTTCAGCCAAAAGAGATCGAGCAGTATTTTCGAGCAGGTATGGATGCGGTTGTTTCTAAGCCGCTGGTTCGGGACAAGCTCAATCAGGCGATCAGACAGGCCACGCAAGGCTTAGAGGTGCAGATTAATCTTAAGGCTGATGAGGCTCCCTTATTGGATAGCTCCTTACTGAATCTTCATTTTGATGTACTGGGTCCTGAGAAAATGGCGCAGATAGTCGAGGAGCTGCGTCAGAGTGCTATGAGTATAGAGGCGAAAATAGACGAGGCGATGACAGTAGCCGACTCGTTTGAGGTTGCCGAACAAGCACACAAGTTGGCAGGAGGCGCCGAGACCATGGGGGCTTGCCAGCTGGCGGCGTTACTGAAGAATATTGAAAGTGCTGCGGCTGAACAAAGAATGAAGGAGGCCAGTCTGCTCCACGGAACTCTAAACGAGGCATTGCAACAGACCTTGGCTGCGTTAACTCAGTTTATGGAGAAAAAAAACGGCCGTTAAGAGGGTAGGGCTAAATAGAAATAAATCCACCACAGGGTCCCTCTTTGCCGGTTATGGGTGACACTTGCACCTCTCCCTTGGTCCCGTGTAGATGCTATTTTTTTGCGCAAAGGGTTTCCTGACGTCTGTTTTTGACCGTGATGATCAGCGTATCGCGGTAACTGTAATTTCAATTAACACATCACCCTCAAGTGCGACTCCTAAGCAGGCTCGCTGCGGCCAGTGCTCGGGATTATCGCCAATCCATAGGTTCCATACATGATCCATTTTTGATTTATCGGCGATATTAGCAATGTATACCTGAGCAGAAATTATTCTGGACTTATCTGAACCTAGCTCGTTTAAGTTTTTATCGATAGTTTCAAGTGCTAATCGCGTCTGTTCTTCAATTGGTAGCGATATATCCGAGGAGGTGGCAACCGTCCAGACTAGATCTTTGAATGCAGATGATTTGTTTCTGCCTATGTAAATCCCGCGTCGTCTTGCGATCATAAAACATTGCCCTTGAGCTATTGAAGTTTTTCTGGCCTGTCGTCTCTACTTGTTAGACGACCCTGATCAGCACTGCGTTATATTGATTCCAACTATGCCGTTATCCCTGACACCTATGCTCCGTTCCTGAAGCAACTACAGTCAGGTTACCGGATTCTTACGGTTCGTGACGGGTGGCATCATTTTCGAACATGTCCGTGCGCCCCGCCAATTGTAGGGCACGCACGTAGCGTCTGCCCCGACTTCAAGCGTTCAATCACTCCCTAAAAGGTAAAAAAGGCTCTAGTGTTTTATCCGGTTTTTACAATTTTAAAAAGGGAGTACGAAATAAAATCTATGGCACTGGCGGACGTTTGTATGTGGCGCACTTATTCATCCGCTCAACCAAGTATTTGCTGTAAATGAGAGCTTCTCCTTACCAAGCCCGCTATTGGAAATACTACACATGCCTAGACTCGCACATCATCGAGCAGCGGATTTTGTTAAAGCCTTCGCGCCCGTCTTAGAAGACTGCAAACGGGTCTTTGGTACAGAGACGGGCCAGGTCATCATGTTCCCATCGACCGGAACTGGTGTACGGAGCGATATCGGCGCCGTTCGCCAGGCGATGGATTCGGCCGACCATCCTGCGCTGCTGTTTGTCGACTGTGTTAGCACGTTGGCATCGATGCCGTTTGAGATGGATGGTTGGGGTGTTGATATTGCGGTGTCTGGCTCGCAAAAAGGTTTCATGCTGACTACCGGCCTGGCAATCCTCGGCGTCAGTCAGAAAACCTTGGCCGCGCAGGAGTACTACCGCAATACCGTCCGCAGCGATGTTAAGTAATTTTTCAAATCATTATCGATCACCGGTCTGATGCCAGTGATCGATCGCTTAATGCGAGGTACAGCATGAACAACTCAACAAGCACCAACATCAATGGCGACGAGAGCATGACGATCCCGACCTACGACGATGTTCTGTCGGCGCATGAACGGATCAAACCCTACATCCACCTGACGCCGGTACTGACGTCACGGTTTCTGAATGAACTGACCGGTGCCGAACTGTTCTTCAAGTGTGAGAACTTTCAAAAGGCCGGTGCCTTTAAAGTACGCGGCGCCTGTAACGCGGTATTCGGTTTAGACGAAGCTACCGCCAAGATCGGCGTGGCGACCCACTCCTCTGGCAACCATGCACTTTCGCTGTCTTATGCAGCGGGCCAACGCGGTATTCCGGTCACCGTGGTAATGCCCCGCACCGCACCGCAAGCCAAGAAGGATGCGGTCATCGGTTACGGCGGCACGATCGTCGAGTGCGAACCCTCGACCAGTTCACGCGAAGCGGTATTCGCCGAGGTGGTAGCCGAGTCCGGCGCCGAGTTCGTCCACCCCTACAACGACCCACGCGTTATCGCCGGCCAGGGTACCTGTTCCAAAGAGCTAGTCAGCCAGGTCGACAACCTCGATGCAGTGGTGGCGCCAATTGGCGGCGGCGGGATGATTTCGGGCACCTGCCTGACGCTGTCCAACATCGCCCCCGAGGTGAAAATATACGCCGCCGAGCCGCTCAACGCCGACGATGCTGCGCGTTCGTTCCGCGCTGGTCACATCATCGCCGACGATGCGCCCGATACCGTTGCCGATGGTTTAAAAGTACCGCTCAAAGACCTGACCTGGCACTTCGTCAGCAACCACGTCACCGACATCCTCACCGCCACCGAAGAGGAGATTGTCGAGGCCATGAAACTGATCTGGAAACGGATGAAGATTGTTATGGAACCCAGCAGCGCGGTGCCGCTGGCGACCATTCTGAAGAACCCGGAGCTGTTCAGGGGCAAGCGCGTCGGCGTGATCATCACCGGCGGCAACGTCGACCTCGATGTCCTGCCATGGCTGAAAAACTGAATGCAAGATCTGACCTAACAACTGAATAAAACAATGTTTGGAGAATAACAAATGAATGCACCCACGAATCTGGACAATCTCGTCGTCGGTTACGACATCCCTGCGGCAATCGGCATGGATGAGGCGGATATTCAGACCCCTTGCCTGGTCCTCGATCTGGACGCGCTTGAGCGTAACATCAAAAAGATGGGCGATTACGCCAAAGCGCACGGTATGCGGCACCGGGTTCACGGCAAGATGCACAAGTCGGTTGACGTCGCCAAGCTGCAAGAAGAGCTGGGCGGCTCCATCGGTGTCTGCTGTCAGAAAGTGTCCGAAGCGGAAGTATTTGTCCGAGGCGGCATCAAGGACGTACTGGTATCCAACCAAGTACGCGATCCGTTGAAACTCGACCGTTTGGCCCGACTACCAAAACTGGGTTCACGCATCATCGTCTGCGTCGACGAAATCGACAACGTGGCCGAGCTGTCTGCAGCAGCACAACAGCATGGCACCGAGCTGGAGTGCTTGGTTGAGATCGATTGCGGCGCCGGACGTTGCGGTGTCAACAATACCGCCGACGTGGTCAAGATCGCTCAGGCTATCGATGCTGCAGCAAACCTGACGTTCACCGGTATTCAAGCGTATCAAGGGGCGATGCAGCACCTGGATAGCTACGCTGATCGTCAGGCAAAGCTGGACCTGGCCATCGCCATGGTCAAAGAGGCAGCCGACGCGCTAACCGAGGTCGGTCTGAAACCTGAGTTGGTTTCTGGCGGCGGCACCGGTTCGTACTACTTCGAGAGCAACTCGGGCGTTTACAACGAGCTCCAGTGCGGCTCTTATGCCTTTATGGATGCCGACTACGGCCGCATCCTCGACAAGGACGGCAACCGCATCGATCAGGGAGAGTGGGACAATGCGCTGTTCATCCTGACTAGCGTGATGAGCCACACCAAAGCCGATAAAGCGATCTGCGACGCCGGCCTCAAGGCCCAATCGGTCGACAGCGGCCTACCGTTCATCTTCGGTCGCGACGATGTCGAATACATCAAGTGCTCCGACGAGCACGGCGTGATTGCCGACCCTAAAGGCGCACTGAAAGTGAATGACAAACTCAAACTGGTTCCCGGTCACTGTGATCCAACCTGCAACGTCCACGACTGGTATGTCGGCGTGCGTAACGGCAAGGTTGAAGCGCTGTGGCCGGTTTCTGCGCGCGGTAAAGCGTTCTAATTAAAAGCTCTCTATAACTCACAACCATCCCCGCATACGATTAAGCAGGGGTGGTTTTCCAATTTCACAGCAGAACATCGATAGGGGCTTTTATGAGTACTGCGAGTAACACCGCGGCTAACGAATCTTCGGCCGACCAGGGTATCTCGATTGTTTCGGAAGCCATTTGCGAGGCCGTGGTTGGGCGAGATGACGCCTTCATTGCGGTTGAACGTGTATTTTCAGCGATGGCAAAGGGAGATGCATATAACTTCCCCGTCGTGCGCGAAGCGATTGGTCACGCCAACGCACTTTTTGGTTTTAAATCTGGATTTGACCGTGCCGGCAGGGTGCTTGGGGTTAAATCTGGTGGCTACTGGCCCGGTAACGCAGCCAAAGGGATGACCAACCATCAATCCACCATCGTTCTATTTGACCCGGATACCGGTCAGGTCAAATCAATCGTCGCCGGTAACTACCTGACAGCAGTACGCACGGCGGCTTCTTCTGCCGTGTCTATCGCTCATCTGGCCCGCAAAGACGCCAAAGTATTGGGTATGGTCGGCGCCGGCCACCAGTCGACATTCCAGCTACGCGCCGCCGTTGAGCAGCGCAGTTTTGAGAAAGTAATTGCCTGGAACCCGCGTCCTGAACATCTATCTCGCTTGGCCGAAGTCTGCGAAGAATTGGGACTGCCTTTTGAAGGCGTTGATCGTGAGCAACTGGGAGCCGAAGCCGATGTGATTATCACCATCACTTCCGCTTTCGAGCCCTTGCTGATGAAAGACTGGATCAAGCCCGGAACTCACATCGCCTGCATGGGTACTGACACCAAGGGCAAACAGGAAGTCGATCCTGTGCTTTTAGCCGCTGCAACGGTATTTACCGATGAAGTCACGCAGTCTATCTCAATTGGCGAAGCGCAGCATGCCATCGCCTCAGGTGCGATCAACGCAGCGGATATCACCGCCATCGGTGACGTGATCAACGGAACTCACCCCGGCCGTAGCTCCGACGACGAGATCACTTTATTCGATGGAACCGGCGTTGGCCTGCAGGATTTAGCGGTCGCTTCAGCTGCCGCTCAGTTAGCCGATGATCGGGGCCAGGCACATTGGATTAACCTGTAGACTGTCGCGGGTTCGAGGGCCAAAACAACCAGGAGTGAACGCAATCTGATCGCGTGGCTCTGCTTCAGCCAGAACCTCCAAGAAATTGGCCCAGATTATTTGCTGTTAGGGTTCCTGCTCAGAAAATAACCCTTGTTGCCGGTTCAATGGTCAGTTGAACCGGGAAAATCTTTCTTTTGTTGAACAGTAACCTCGGATCGATTAACAAAATTAAATGCCTCTTATATTTTAATCTATTGATAAATAGTGGTTTTGTTGCGTTAACTGGTTGCGACAGGGGCAACCAAAGATGGCCGAATAGAGCTCAGCCTCCGTTGGGAGAAATTCCTTGTGCAAGAACAAAAACAAAATATTATTGAGAGTGACCTAATGAGTAAAAGCGTATTGGAGCTTCAGGAAAACCCCGGACGACAGGAGAAGGATCTGTTGGGCGAAGCCTGGGTACCCGCTGGTGCGTATTTTGGAATTCAGACACAGCGTGCCTGTGATAACTTCGATCTGAGCGGCGTTCAGTTAAGTCTCTTCCCTCAATTGGTAAATGCCTTAGCGCTGGTCAAGCAAGCCTGCGCCAAGGCGAATCACGCACTGGGCTTCCTCAATTCCACAAAAACTAGCGCCATTGAGGAAGCCGTCAAGCTGATATTGGACGGTCAACACCATGATCAGTTTGTTGTCGACATGATTCAGGGGGGCGCTGGGACCTCTACAAATATGAACGCCAATGAGGTGATTGCCAATATCGGTTTGGTGCAGATGGGCTATGCCAAGGGGGAGTACACCCATCTGCACCCCAACAACGATGTCAACATGTCGCAGTCAACTAACGATGCCTACCCTACTGCAGTTCGCCTGTCGATCTTGCTCAAGCATGGCGGCTTAGTCAAAGCTCTAGCCGCATTGCGCGATGCTTTTGCCGCTAAGGGTGATGAGTTTGGTGACATCATCAAGATGGGCCGTACTCAGTTGCAGGATGCGGTACCGATGACACTCGGTCAGGAGTTTAAGTCCTTTGCCAGCACATTAAGTGAAGACGTCCAGCGGATCGACGAACTAGCAGAATTACTCAAAGAGATAAATCTCGGCGGCACCGCCATCGGTACTGGCATCAACACCGATCCTGAATATGCCCAGCTGGCGGTCGGCTATTTATCCGAACTCAGCGGGTTCGAATTCAAGCGCGCATCTGATCTGGTAGAAGCCAGCTCAGATATGGGAGCCTTTGTCCTCTTCTCCAGTATGCTCAAGCGTTTGGCGGTCAAGCTCTCCAAAATATCCAACGACCTGCGGATGCTCAGTATGGGCCCCCGCTGTGGCCTCAATGAAATCAACCTACCCGCACAACAACCAGGCAGTTCCATCATGCCCGGAAAAATCAATCCGGTGATCCCAGAAGCCGTTAATCAGGTTGCTTATCAAGTTATCGGCAACGACTTGGCGGTGACCATGGCCGCCGAAGCAGGCCAACTTCAGCTCAACGCGATGGAGCCCTTGATTGCCTACAATGTACTGGAGTCGATCCGCATGCTGACCCAGGCTATGGGTATGTTAGAAACGCGCTGTGTGCGCGGCATAACCGCCAATGTGGGTCGCTGCCAGGAACTGGTTGATCAAAGCATCGGCATCATCACCGCTGTCGTCCCCTACATTGGTTACGATAATTCTACCTGTATCGCCAAAAAAGCTCTTGAGACGGGCCGAGGTGTCCTAGAGCTGATCCGAGAAGAGAAACTAATGACCGAAGAGGCGTTAGAAGACGTACTCAAAGCGGATAATATGATCCGGCCCCAGCCGCGTCGATCTGCTGAAAGTTAATCATTAGAAAACCAACAGGAAAAACGATATGAGCTATTCAGTTTGTAACTATTCAGCTCAAAAAAACTGTGAAAGTTCTTGACAGGGTTTTTGCTTGAG
>CAXBEA010000029.1:0-36648 GCA_963974645.1 uncultured Neptunomonas sp.
TTGTGGCTACAGGGTTTGAGGCATTTAAGGTGGTTTTTAAGTCACGGATTCAGGATTATGATAACTGATTGCAACGGTATTATTTTGTCAGTTAATCCTGCTTTTAGTAAAATTACGGGTTATAAAGCAGAAGATGTGATCGGTCTGACACCTCGTGTTCTTAAATCTTATCGACAAAGTCAAGAGTTCTATATCTCCATGTGGAAAAGGATAATAACTCAGGGGCAGTGGTATGGCGAAATATGGAACCGCCGAAAAAATGGCGATGTTTTTTTAGAACGTATGACCATTAGTATGGTACGAGATGAGCAAGGTAAACCGCTGCGGTACGTCTCGGTATTTAACGACATTACTGACCTCTGGCATAAAGATGAACATCTGAAACATTTAGCTTTCTATGATGCCTTAACCGATTTGCCAAATCGAACCTTACTGATGGAACGATTGGACCAAAAAATAGTTAATTATGAACGTCAGCGGTGTACCCTAGCGGTGATGTTCCTTGACCTCGATGGGTTTAAATTGATTAACGATACCTTTGGCCATAATGTTGGAGATGAGTTGCTTAGAGTGATCTCAAAAAGGCTGTTGGAATTAGTACGCCAGTCAGATATCGTAGCCCGTATAGGGGGCGATGAATTTGTTTTCGTTCTCCATAATCCCAAAGCAAAAGATGAGATATTACATGTTGCCGAGCGAATTATAAGCTCGATCAATGAGCCTATTGAAGCTTGTAATAGAACCCTTGAAATAGGCGCCTCTGTTGGGATTTCAATATTTCCTGATGATGGGGTTAAATCGATTGATTTAATTAAAAAAGCAGATAAAGCCATGTACGTTTCTAAAGCCTCAGGCAGGAATTCTGTTAATTTTTTCGTGGCTTAATTTGATTGGATAAATTAAAAATCAAGAGATCGACTCTTGCCTTTTGACTATCAAGCACCCGCATCCTAAGCGGCAGCAAAGTGTCGACGGTAACTGCCGGGTACTAACACAATCTCCGCTCCACCGAGCGTCTGCTATTGGCGATAAAGCGGTAATGCTATTGACTCGGCAGCAATTGAGCGCTTTGCTCCCGATGGGACCTGTTAGGGTGACGGGTTGTTTTCGTGCAGTCAGGAGTCTTGGATTAACAACCAAAGTACCCTGATGATAGGTTAAGCGTGGAGCTCCTGGTGCAACGACTACACAGGGGCCGCGCTGGGATGACACTCATGTTGATCCAACCGCTGCGGTTAGGATTGCCTGGCGATGATGTTGCTATCGTCGCTGTCCTTGGGCTTGATCTCGTAGGTCGGGCAGAAACCACCGGTGCTACAGGGGCTGGGTACCGGCAGAGCGGCATGGCCCATCTGCCTACAGCTGGACCCGTCAGCAAGCCAGTCGATTTCAAAACCGCTGCTCTCTTCGGAGGGGAAGTTGCGAACGATGCCCCGGCTGCCGTGATTCTCCATTACCTGGTAACACTCACCCGCCTGCTCGATGATATCGCCGGGGCTAAAGTTGAAATGAGTCGCCATCTTTGTGTACCTCCTGGTGCTGATCGGGCCTGCGTCTCTGGCTTATCCTAGCAGGCGCCAATAATGATGTATAGTGCATGTTTTATGGGCAGGCAAGCTTTTAAGCTTTATAGTACATGTTTGCAAGATCTGCTGCGAAGTCATCGCTAGAGCCTGGGTCGCTAGCGCCTAAACTCTATCTGACCCTTAGGGAGCATATAGAGGATCAGTGCCTCACCCTGGGTCACGGTCGGGCTATGTGCTGATCCGGGGGGGTAGACACACCAGCCTCGGCCTACCGCATCAAATAGTGCGCCCGGGGTGATGGGGAATACCATGCATACCTCTCCCAGAGGGTGACGATGATGGGGGCCGACGATATTGGTTAGATCGACCACGTCGATACTGAATCCAGAGGTCTCTTCACAGGGTTCAATTACCCGCCCGAAACGTCGTCCTGCAGCCCCCTGAGTGCACATCCAGCCCGCCGCAATCCCAGCCTGGCAGGCTGCTTCGATGCGGTTGAAATATTCACTGTTAGCCGGAAATTGCTGGTTAAGGGCTTGGGCCAGCGTGGGCTCGATCGGTTGCGGTGCAATAAAGTCGGTGACAGCTGTGATCAGCTGTTGAAACATCTCGATGTTCATAGGTTCCGGTTCCAGAGTAGATGCGTGTTACGTCCGACACGCGGATAGAGTCGATTAAATCCCAAGGTATTGCTTGTGCAACTCGGGCTGCTGCTTTAATTGGTATGAATACCCCTCCCAAACCACCCGGCCCTTGCTGAGGATGTAGTTTCGATCGCAGACGGATAGCAACGCGTTGATGTCTTTATCGACGATGATCGAGGCTATCCCGGTGTCTTTAATGTCCCGAATAACCGACCAGATCTCGCGCCGGAACAGCGGTGCCAGTCCCTCGGTCGCTTCATCGAGAATCAGCAGGTCCGGGTTGGTCATCAGTGCCCGGGCAATGGTTAACATCTGCTGCTCGCCGCCAGAAAGCTGATCGCCCAAGTTATCGGTCCGTTCTGCAAGGCGCGGAAAATATTCCAACACGCGCTGTAGCGGCCATTCGTTACGACCGTCGGGGCCGGGTCGGGCGGCCATGATCAGATTTTCATGCACACTCAGGTTGGGGAAGATGCCCCGGTCTTCCGGGACATAAGCGATACCCAGTTGGATGGTTTTGTGGGTGGGCCAGCCGGTAGTCTCCTGCCCCCGGTAAAAGACCCCACCTGAGCGGGGCGGGGTCAGTCCGAGCAGCGAGCGCAGAGTGGTGGTTTTACCCATGCCGTTGCGCCCCATCAGGCTGATGGTCTCACCGCGGCGAATGTTGAGGCTGATCCCTTGAAGAATGTGACTGTCGCCGTAGTAGCTGTGCAGGTCGTTGGCCTGCAGCAACAGTTCTGTGGGGTTGTCAGCTGCGATGGCCGTGGACAGTTTTTTTGCCTCCGCCGCCGGATCTGTCGGATAAATAACCTTGCTACTCATGCGGCATCCTCACTACTACCCAGGTAGGCTTCCTGGACCGACTGACTGTTGCGGATCTGCTCGACACTGCCGGTCTCAAGTTCCGTGCCATCAACCATCACCGTCAGCCGGTCAGCCACCGCAAACACCGCGTCCATGTCATGCTCGATCAGGATCAGGGTATGTTCTATGGCCAGTTGCTTGAGCAGTTCGGTCATCTGCCGAGACTCGTCGCTGCCCATGCCTGCCAAGGGTTCGTCAAGCAGTAACAGCTGCGGCTCTGTAGCTAGCATTATGCCGATCTCCAGCTGCCGTTGTTCGCCATAGCTCATGGCTGAGGCAGAGCTGTTACGGCGTCCGGCCAGGCCGCAGAGCTCCAGTGCCCGCTCGGTCCGCCGCTGGACATCGCGCAATTGGTGCGCGGGGCGAAAGAAACGCATCGAACTGGACAGGCGTGACTGAGCCCCGACCCAGCAGTTCTGGAAACAGCTGAACTCGGGGAAGATATTGGTTTTCTGAAAGCTGCGACCGATCCCCAGGCGCGATCTTTTATCGACCGAGGTATGGCTGATGTCGGTGTCATTGAAGAATATCTTGCCGCTGGAGGGGGCCAGTTCACCCGAGAGCAGATTGATCAGCGTGGTCTTGCCTGCGCCGTTGGGGCCCAGTATGGCGTGGACTTTGCCCCGCTCAAAACTGAGGCTGAGCTCGTGTGTTGCCTGCAGGCCGCCGAAGTGTTTGCACAGGTATTCGGTGCGCAGGATGATATCGCTCGACGTGGTGTGGCTCACAGCTTTTGCTCCTTGGTCGCGGCGAGGAGGGGAGCCGCAATAGACCTGTCCGCGCTGGGCTGTTTGGAGATAGGGTGTTTGGAGATAGGCTGCTTGGAGATAGGGTGTTTGGTATTAGGGTGTTTGGTGTTAGGGCGCGGGTCGGCAACCCCTGTTGAAGAAAACCGCTCGCACAGCCGGTATAACAGCCCGGCGATCCCCTTGGGTAGAAAAAGCACCACCGCAATGATGATAGCGCCCATCAGCAGCTGCCAGTGTTCGGTGAGATTGGGCAGAAAGTCTTGCAACAGCACCACCACAAACGCACCCATGATGGGACCAAACAGGGTACCCATACCGCCCAGAATAACGATCACCATGACCATCCCGGACTCGTGCCAACTCATGTAGGCAGGGGTCACGTAACCGGTATGCGCGGCTTCAAGAAAACCGGCCAGTCCGGCCAGGGTTCCGGCGATCATAAAGCTCACCAGCTTGTAGCGCTGGGTTGGGTAGCCCAGTGCTTTAACCCGCTGCTCGTTGGCCTTAATAGCGACGATGACCTGGCCGAACGGGGCTCTGAGGATCATGCTCAGGATCAGGTAGATTGCCACCAGCCAGGCAAGTACGAAATAGTAAAAATTATGTTCATCTTCAAGATCGAGCAGGATCGTCGCACCCAAGGATAGCTCCGGCTTGCTGAACAAAAATATCCCGTCGTCGCCGCCAAAGTGAGGGGACTCAAACAGGAAGTAATAAAACATCTGGGCAAAGGCCAGCGTCAACATGATGAAGTAAACGCCCGATGTGCGGATGCATAACCAGCCTATCAGCAGCGCCCCAGTCGCACTGCAGCTGAGCACCAGTGCCAGGGCGGTCCAGTAATTGATGCTGTCGGCGTCCTGAAAAAAGATCGCCAATACATAGCCACCCAGGCCGAAAAATACGGCATGACCGAGGCTGATCAGACCGGTGTAGCCGATCAGCAGATCCAGGCTGACGGCAAAGATGGCCAGGATCATAATTTTGATTAGCAGGCCGATATAGTAGTCGTCGCCGATTATGGGGAATAATGCCAGCGCCAAGGCACCCAGGCTGAGCAGAATTAAAATAGGTCGGTTTGCCGTGTGCATAGGTTATACCTTTCCAAACAGCCCCTGAGGGCGCCAAAACAGCACCAGGGCCATCAGTGCATAGACCACCATGCTGGCCATCTCTGGCAGCAAGACTTTACCGAAGGTATCCGCAATACCGATCAGCATCGCGCCGATAAAGGCACCTTTAATTGAACCAATTCCGCCGATCACCACCACCACAAACGAGATGATCAGAATACCGTCGCCGATACCGGGATAGACGGTGTTGACCGGGGCCGCGAGCATGCCAGCCAGTGCCGCGAGGGTGGCACCGAGGCTGAATACGAGCGCAAACAGCCGGTTGACGTTGATGCCCAGCGATTGCACCATCTCTCTGTTGCTGGCACCGGCGCGGATGGTCATACCCAGCCGGGTCTTTTGGATCACCCAGTACATTACTAATGCGATGACGATGCAGCAGCTGGAAATAAACAGCCGATAAACGGGATAAGCCTGGTTTTCCGTCAGTGGCAGCGAACCACCGAGTAGTTCAGGAATCGGCACGCTGTGAACATCGCTGCCCCACAGCATCCGCTGCAGCTCATTGAAGATCAGGATTAGGGCATAGGTCAGCAGTACCTGATACAGATGATCGCGCCGGTACAGGTAGGAGATGGCCAGCCGTTCCACCGCATAGCCCAGCACCAACGCTACCGGTAGGGCCAGCAAGATTCCGCTAAACAGGTTGCCGGTCAGACCGGTAAACCAGAACGCCAGATAGGCACCGATCATATAAAAGGAGCCGTGGGCCAGATTAATGATCCCCATGATGCCGAAAATCAGGGTCAGGCCACTGGCGACCAAAAATAGTAAAAAACCGTATTGAATTCCGTTCAATAGCTGGATGAGATAAAAGGAACTGTCCATACAACCTCAGTTCATATCGGTGATGACCCGCGACACAGGGCCGGGCTACCCGAGCTAAGAAGGTAACTTGCGACAGCAACGCTGGCGCAAGTGAGGGGCGGCGATTAGAGCAACGAATTAAGCGATTTCGCAGCCTTCAGCGGGATCTTCCAGTGCCTCTGCGACGGTGCGCACCACTCGGTTCTCGCCGTTGACCACTTCCCGCAGATAGATATTCTGAATTGGATTGTGGGACTTGGAGAAGGTGAACTTACCGCGAGGACTATCAATGGTGCAGCTCTCCATCGCCGCGATCATCTCGGCTCGGGCACCGACACTAGTATCACCCTGGACCGCGTTCATCCCCTGGATCAGCAGATCACCGGCATCGTAACCCTGAACGGCGTAGACATCGGCACTGCGGTCGTAGGCTTTTTGGAAGGCAGCGCGGAAACGGTGGTTAGCAGGCAGATCGAGGCCGTCGGCATAGTGCAGCGTGGTGCGCACACCTTCGGCGGCGGCCCCTTGGGCTGCGGTAACGCCTTCGGTCAGGAAGCCTGCGCCATACAGCGGGATTTTTTTGTTGAGGCCCGCTGCGGCATAATCTTTGACGAACTTCACGGCACCGCCGCCGGCGTAAAAGGTGAATACGGCATCCGGTTCAAGGGCTGCCACTTCGGTCAGGTAAGCCTGAAAATCCACCTTAGGGAAGGGGGTGGGGATCTCCTTGACGATGGTGCCGCCACCCGCCAGGAAGGACTGTTTAAACGCCGCGGCGACCTGCTTGCCGAAGCCGTAGTTCCAGTACATCAGCACCACCCGCTTATGGCCGTCTTCGAGCATCGCCGTGCCACCGGGATAACCGGGCTGGAAGCTGGAAAAGGAGGTGCGGAAGATGTTCGGTGCACAGAGCGATCCGGTCAACTGGTTGGCTCCCGCATTGGGGATAACGGTGATAATGCCGTTTTTACGTGCCAGCTTCACCATCGACATGCCGACGACGGAATGCACTGGTCCGACCAGGAAGTCGACGTTTTCTTTTTTGAGCAGCTTGTTGGTCAGTTCCGAGGCTTTGGGCGGCTTGGCCTCGCTGTCGATACTGACGATTTCTACCTCACGCCCTCCCAGTGTGCCTCCTGCTTGATCAATCCGCAGCTCCAGGGCGTCCTTAATGTTATTTCCCAGCGAGGCATAGGTGCCGGTATGGGGTAGCAGTAACCCCACTTTGACTTTTGCCTGTCCGCCAATGGCAAACATTGAGGGGAAGAAGGTAGCAGCCGCGGTCAATCCAGCGGCGCCTTTAAGTAGGTTACGACGGTTGATTCCAGACTTTTGTGAATCGCTCATTGGATACAGCTCCTGAGTTTAATGTGCTTGTTTTTTGTTGTTTTACAGCAGTTATCGTCATCAGTCTGTTGACGCCAGTTTGTTGATTAGAAGCAACGTTAGGTGCCCGGGTTGGTCTTGTTTCTTTTTGTCAGAGGGTTAAAGCTGGGGCCTCTACGGCATCAAGTTCAGCCTGAGTTTCGCTACTGCAGCCGCATTCACAATCAGCAACCTGTTGGCTTTTGAGTTCGAAACGTTTGATCTTGCCGGTGGGTGTTTTCGGCAGCGCATCGACAAACTCGATCCAGCGCGGATATTTGTAGTGTGCCAAGTTGCTTTTGACGTGGTCTTGGATCTGCTGCTTTAACATTTCCGACGGAATGCTGCACTGAGTGAGTACCACGTAGGCTTTGGGTTTAACCAGTTTGTCGGCGTCGATATCCGGTACTACGGCACATTCGACTACCGAGCTGTGCTCGATAATGCTGGCTTCAACTTCGATGGGGGATACCCAGATACCGCCAATTTTAAGCATGTCGTCGCTACGGCCCGAATAGCAGAAGTAGCCCTTTTCATCGCAGCAGAATTTATCGCCGGTGTTGAGCCACTCGCCGAGCATGGTGGACTGGGTCTTTTTATGTTTGTTCCAGTAATAAGCCGCTGCACTGTCGCCTTTGACCAGCAGGGTGCCCACTTCGCCGCAGGGCAGGTCATGCAGGTTCTCATCCACGATACGGGCTTCATAACCGGGTACCATGCGTCCGGTGCTGCCGGGACGGCACTCACCGGGTCGATTGGAGATGAAGATATGGACCATCTCGGTAGAGCCGATCCCGTCGATAATTTCGACGCCGAAACGTTCATGCCAGCGTCGGAAAACAGTAGCAGGCAAGGATTCTCCGGCGGAAATACCCAGCCGAACACCCTCCAGGCTACCCTCCTGTTCAAGCATCTGCGCATACAGGGTTGGCACACCAAAAAACAGGCTGGGCTGATGACGGGCGATTACGGCATAAATTTCCTCAGGCGTCGGGCGACCGGGATGGTAGACCGCGGTAGCGCCGACGCTGAACGGGAAATACAGACCGTTACCCAGACCGTATGCAAAAAACAGTTTGGCGGCTGAAAAACAGACATCACTCTCTTTGACCCCCAGGACCTGCTGGCCGTAGGTAGCAGAAGCAAAGATCATATCCTGTTGCAGGTGCACGGTGCCCTTAGGCTGACCCGTGGTGCCCGAGCTGTAGAGCCAGAAGCAGGCATCGTCAGGGCTGGTCGGGGCAGTTTCCAGTTCACTGGACTGGCGTGCCATCTCTGCTGCCAGATTCAGCTCGGTGGCTGCGGCCTCACCGTTAGCGACGATGATCTGCTTGAGAAAAGGCAGCTCGGCGGCGATCTCATCGATATTGTGCTTAAGGGCGGCGTCAACCACCAGCACCCGGGCCCGGCTGTCATTCAAAAAATACTGATAGTCTTTGGGCCGCATCATCGTGTTCAGGCAAACCGGTACGGCGCCCAGTTTGATCGCCCCAAAGAAGGTTTGCGGGTAGACCTCGGTGTCCAACAGTAGCAGCGCGACCCGCTCCTCCATGCGCACCTCCAGCTGCTTGAGCAGGTTGCCGAAGCGGTTGACACCCTGCTGGATCTGAGCATAACTGAAGCGTCGATCCTCGCAGATAACCGCCGTTTTAGCGCCACGGCCCTCGCGGACATTACGATCGATAAAGTCGTCAGCGGCGTTATAAAAAGTGTTGCTGTCTGATCCAGGCTGCATGTTCTCTCCAGTCGGGTGGCATGGATGCCCGATATCTGCTGGGCGTCCATCAAATTATTGTTATGGGTAACCACGTAAACATAGAGGGGTATAATGCAGAACTCGTGCCTAGATGAACTATAAAGCATTATTTTTTTTAAATAGTTGATATTTAATTAAAACAGGGGCGTTTGCACATTCGTTAAAAATGAGTAAAGTCATTATTTTTAACGTGGAATTAGACGCCGTGTAAATACTGATAAGGCCGTGTAAAAAATGTGTCTACTAGGTTGGCTACGCCTGTAGTCGCGCTGGCTGATCCTATAGGGAGGATCTGTCCGAAGGTGCTTAACAGAGGTTGCTGAGTCTTGGTGTTTAAGTGTAAACAGCGCTTAAGTATTTATATAGCACCATATGCAATATAGTTCTTACTAAGCGGCGGTGTTTTCAACTGCATCTCAGCCGCCGCTACAGATAACGTCGATTTTTTGAGCTTGATAGTTGCTGCATCCAGGCCCGCAGGACGGGCCGATCGCCGATCTCAATTTGTGGAGTTACAGAGTTATATGACGCGGATCCGCCCCCTCAAATTATGGATGCTGCTGTTTATCCTGATCGCCATCAGTATGGCGACGCTGTACGGCATTTTGTTGGCGACAGATGCGGTCCGCCAAGAGGCCAGAGAGCAGTTTTTTGAGCAGTACAACCGGCAGCAACGGTTGATGGCTGAACAGGCCTCGGCATCTGTTGAGGTTTTTTTTGGCACGCTCAACCGCAGCCTTGGCTTGGTGACCAGTCTGTTTGAGGGCTACCCGGTTGATGCGGCGCGGGCGCTGGAGGTCGGCGGCAGTCTATTCAAACTCAATCAAAGTCTGGCTGACTCGGCCATCATTGATTTGGTGGTATTTGACCGCGCTGGCACCGTGGTCGCCATTCAGCCCCCGGATCCTTATACCCTGGGTCGAAATTACGCCTGGCGGGATTATTACCTCTGGGCCCGGGATATCGGCAAGCCGGGACAGATGTACGCCTCACCCTTTATACGGCTTGAAGGGGGGCAGCACCGGGGTGACAAGGCATTAATCGTCGCCCAGGGGATCTATGCCCGAGACGGAGGGTTTACCGGGGTGGCCATGTTTACGGTCAATTTCGATGAGCTGGCCAGAAAGCATATTCTGCCGGTACGGATTGGCGAGCATGGTTATGCCTGGCTGGCGGATATCAACAACCAGACCCTGCTGGTGGATCCGCACGGTGCGGTAGCCGGTCGCAGCTTCGAGGATGCCTTTCTACCGCGCTGGCCTAAGCTCTATTCGCTGCTAACGTCCGCTCAGTACGGTGGCGGTGGGACCGATTGGTACAGTTATGAAGATCCGGCCGACCACAACCGCTCGGTACGTAAACTGTTGGGTTACCAAACCCTGCAGATCGGTGCTCATCGCTGGTTTGTCGGGGTAGCGACCCCCGAACGTGAGGTGGACGCCCAGCTCTCATCTTTCCTGCGTCGACAGGAGGCCTTTTCGCTGACAATCGCGATCAGTATTCTGACCGGCACCGTAATTATCTGTGGCCTGCTGCTGGCTTGGAATCGGATGCTGTGGCGTCGGGTGGAGGTCCGCACCCGTGATCTGGCCAATGCGAGAACGCAGCTTGAAGACACCTTTGATGAGTTGTTAGCGTCCAAAAAGCTGGCCGCCGTGGGGCATCTAGCGCTGGGGCTGACGCACGAAATTCGTAACCCACTGTCGGCCATTCGCATGAATATCAAGATGATCAAAAGAAAATGGCAGCCAGAAGGCCGGTTGCAGGAACATTTTTCGATCATCGACACCGAAATTTTACGCCTCAACCGATTGCTCAGTGATGTGATGGATTTTGCCAAGCCGGGACCGCTACGGCTCGAGTCTAATGACCTGAATGAGGTTGTCCGGCAGGTCGGTGCGCTGCTCGGGCAGCGGTTTGAAGCGGAGCGGGTAACGGTTGAGATCCGCATGCCCAGCCCGCTGCTGGCTGTCTGTGATGCCGGCCAGATCGAGCAAGTGTTATTAAATTTGCTGCTCAACGCGCTGGATGCGTTGAGCCATCAGAGCGAAGAAAAGCGGTTGTCGATTGTCGGGGGGGCTGATGAGAGTCAGGTTTGGATTGAGGTGAGCGACAACGGCTGTGGTATTCGTGCGGAAGATCGTGACAAACTGTTTGACCCGTTTTATACCACCAAACCGGCCGGTGGTGGCCTGGGGTTGTGCAATTTGCAGAGCATCCTGGTGCGGCACCAGGGTTCGGTCGAGCTGGTTGATCCTAAAGAGACGGGCGCCTGTTTTAGAATTCGGCTGCCGCTGAACGGGCCGCGGGTCGAGGTGGCTGCCACAACCGCCGCCAAGCAGAGGTTGTGATAATCGGGTGAGTCGGTCAGTTGTTACTCCAGCACGTCTTTGTTCGGGAGAAGCGGCTACCGACCCTTTGGCTAAAACTGGAGTTATGGACGATGAATTTAAGGAGAAGACTTGCATGCAACAGGTGTTGATCATCGATGATGATCCGTCCATTCGCCGTTCGTTGGAGCTGCATCTTATCGATGAAGGGTTTGAACCACTAACCGCCGAGGAAGGTGAACAGGGGGTGGCGATGGCGCTGCAGCATGAGGTCAGTTTCGTGTTGCTGGACTTGCGCTTGCCTAAGCTGGGTGGTTTTGAGGTGTTGACGCAGATCAAGGCGGCTAAACCCGCATTGCCAGTGGTGGTGATTACCGCGTTTGACGATATGCAGACCGCCATCAAAGCGATCCGCTTAGGGGCGATCGACCACCTGGGTAAACCCTTGGATCTGGATCAGCTCGATGAGGTGATCGATAAGATTCAGCAGATTGCACTGCTGTCGGAGAAAGGGGTCCAATTCTGTGACACCCCGGAATGCAGTTTTGAGCCCAACACCCTCGTCGGTCGCAGCCGGGCGATGCGCCAGGTATTCAAGACCATCGGTGCAGTGGCAGACTCGAGGGATACGGTGCTGATTCAGGGCGCCAGTGGCACCGGTAAAGAGATGGTGGCCCGGGCGCTGCACTTCAACAGCCGGTACTGTGACCGGCCTTTCGTTGCGGTGGTCTGTTCGGCGTTGGCCGCCAATGTTCTGGAAAGCGAACTGTTCGGGCATGAAAAGGGGGCTTTTACCGGTGCTCATCAGAGCAAACCCGGGCGGTTTGAATTGGCCGAAGGCGGAACCCTGTTTCTGGATGAGATCTCCGAAATATCGGCTGAAATTCAGCTGAAGCTGCTGCGGTTCCTGCAGGAAAAAGAGTTTGAACGGGTCGGCGGGGTACAGACGATCAAGGCCGATGTCAGGGTGGTCGCTGCCACCAACAAGGATCTGGCCAAAGCGGTGGCCGAAGGGCACTTTCGTCAGGATCTATTTTATCGCTTACGGGTGGTGACGATTGAGTTGAGCTCCCTGAAAGAACGGGCGGAGGACATACCGCTGTTGGTACCCTATTTTCTGGAGAAGATCCGCCGTGAAACCGGAAGCCAGATAGCAGTGATGCCGCAGCAGATTATGGATCAAATCCAGAGTTATGGTTGGCCGGGTAATGTGCGTGAGCTTGAAAATGCGCTGCGGCGAGCGGTACTGCTATCTCCAGGTGATGTGCTATTACCGGAGACGTTGCAGCTGGACGGGGGGATAGATGACCCCCAGTTACCCTTGCAGATTAAATCGCTCCAGCAAGTGGAGCGTGAGCACATCGAGAACATCCTGGCCTACACCGGCTACGAGAAAAAACGGGCGGCGCTGATTCTCAATATCTCCAGACCGACGCTGGATAAGCGCATCCGAGAATACCAGATTCAGATCCCAGCCAAATAAGGGCTCCTTCAGTCCGGCGCATCCTGTTCCCGACGGGATTGCCACACTTCCTACATATCCCTGTAGGTCGGCGCATCCCGTTCCCGACGGGATTGCCACACTTCCTACATATCCCTGTAGGTCGGGTTTTAACCCGACGCATGCAGCACCCTGGGAGCACTGTCGGAATGAATTCAGACCCACATAAACCCCGGCATTTCGACCCTGTATGCAGTATCCCCTCGGAATAAATGACAACCTGCGATTAATTAATGTTCTCCGGTTCAGTGCATTCATTCAACGCCTTGTAAATAGCACTATAATGCCATATTTGTTGGTTTTGTATTAAGTGTTCCTGTTTTTTAGTTTCTAAGTACTTGTATAGCAGGGTGTTATATTTTATGTGTGTGATATATATCATGATCATTGCAAAAGGCACAAAAGAGAACTATATTTCATGTTTCAGGGCTGGCCGCTAGCATGCCTCGGCAGTATCACTCAGGAGATAAACCGATGATCGACTTTCAGACGCATCCCGACCGTTATCGACATTGGGTGCTGACACCCCGCGGAGCCGTTACCCACCTGACCTTGGCTGTGGATGAGCAAGGGGGCTTAGTCGAGGGCTATGAGCTGAAAATGAACTCCTATGATCTAGGGGTCGATATTGAACTCTACGATGCGGTGCAGCGGCTTAGGTTTGAGCACCCTGAAGTCAAAACCGTGGTGATTGACTCCGCCGCTGAGCGTATTTTTTGTGCCGGCGCCAACATCCGCATGCTGGCAAGTTCGGCTCACGCGCATAAGGTGAATTTCTGCAAATTCACCAACGAAACCCGCAATGCGATTGAGGATGCCAGCGAATACTCCCGCCAGCGTTATATCAGTGCGATCAATGGCACGGCTGCCGGTGGCGGTTATGAGCTGGCACTGGCCACCGACTACATCATCCTGATCGACGATGGTAGCTCGACAGTGTCGTTACCGGAAGTACCGTTGTTGGCGGTCCTTCCCGGTACCGGCGGTCTGACCCGGTTGTCCGATAAACGCAAAGTCCGGCGCGATCTGGGCGATATTTTCTGTACCCTGGAGGAGGGTGTCGGGGGGCAGAAAGCGGTCGACTGGCGGCTGGTCGATGAGGTAGTTCCGGGCTCTAAATTTACCGATCAAGTGGCGCTGCGGGCGCTGGAGTTTGCTTCGGCCTCCGACCGGCCCGATGCGGCGGTTGGGATCCTGCTCACACCCCTTGAGCGGCGCATCGATAAAGATTCGCTGCACTATAGCCATCTCCGTATCGAATTAAACCGGGAGCAGGCACTGGCGACGATAACCCTCAAGGCAACCGAGGCTACGGCGCCGCAAGATCTGCAGCAGATCCTGGTCCTGGGCGACCGGTTCTGGCCCCTGGCGCTGGCGCGGCAACTGGATGATGCGTTGTTGCATCTGCGTACCAATGAGGCGTCGCTTGGCACCCTGGTGTTTAAAACAGAGGGCGACCTGCAGCGCGTCTATGACTATGACCGCATATTGGCTGAATTTAGCGACGACTGGCTGGTGCGGGAGATTTGTCTGTACTGGAAGCGCACCTTGAAACGGATCGATGTTACCTCACGTTCCAGCTTTGCTCTGGTCGAGCAGGGCAGCTGTTTTAGCGGTTTTCTGGCTGAGCTGCTGTTCAGCGTGGATCGCAGCTATATGCTCGAGGGGCAGCGTGAAGATGATCAGCGGGCAGCGGCAAACATCCGTCTGAGCAGCTTTAATTTCGGTCCTTTGCCGATGCCCAATGGCCTGTCGCGGCTGCAGACCCGGTTTCTTGGCGAGCCGGACAGCCTGGTCAATGCACAGGCGTTAATTGGTGCGGATCTCGACGCCTCTGCGGCACAGCAAGCGGGGCTGATTACCGAGGCGCTGGACGATATCGATTGGGATGATGAGATCAGAATGCTGATCGAAGCCCGTGCCAGTTTTTCGCCGGATGCGTTGACCGGGATGGAGGCGAATCTGCGTTTTGCCGGTCCTGAAACGATGGAGAGCAAGATCTTTGGCCGCTTAAGTGCATGGCAAAACTGGATCTTCCAGCGCCCCAATGCCGTCGGTGAGCAGGGCGCGTTAAAACTGTATGGCAGCGGAAAACGGCCCGAATACAACCCCGAGCGGGTCTGAAAACGCCCTTGCGTCGCACCGCCATCTCCAGCTCCTTGTGATAGATGACCCACAGGGAGGTGGGGAATGCAGAACATGCAGGAGCAATTTTCTGCCCACAGGGAGGTGGGAAATGCAGAACATGCAGGAGCAATTTTCAGCCCATCCATCCCTGGATATAAGTGAGAACGGAACCATGAGCAATGCGACGGTTGAAGTGAATTACGACGATTTGATTCCCAACAATGTAAACCTGTCTGAAGACCGTGCGCTGAAAAAGGCACTGGAGGCCTGGCATCCTGGCTACATCGACTGGTGGAAAAGTATGGGGCCGGAGGGCTTTCAAGAGTCAGAGGTCTATCTGCGCACGGCGGTAGGGGTTGACCCTGCGGGCTGGGCCACCTTCGGTTACGTCAAAATGCCAGATTATCGCTGGGGAATTCTGCTGGCTCCCCAAGAGGAGGGCCGTACCATCCCCTTCGGTAAGCATAAGGGCGAGCCTGCCTGGCAGGAGGTTCCGGCCGAATACCGGGCTATGTTGCGACGTCTGATCGTGATCCAGGGCGATACCGAACCGGCGTCGGTTGAGCAGCAGCGACATCTTGGCAAGACCTGCCCCTCACTCTACGATCTGCGTAATCTGTTTCAAGTCAACGTAGAGGAGGGTCGCCATCTATGGGCGATGGTCTATCTGTTGCAAAAATATTTTGGCCGGGATGGCCGCGATGAGGCCAAAGCACTGCTTGGGCGTCAGTCCGGCAGTGAGGATCGGCCCCGTATTCTGGGCGCCTTCAACGAGGAAACTCCCGATTGGTTGTCGTTTTTTATGTTCACCTTTTTCACCGATCGAGACGGCAAGATGCAGCTAGAATCGTTGGCGCAGTCAGGTTTTGATCCTTTGGCACGCACCTGCCGCTTCATGCTGATGGAGGAAGCCCACCATATGTTTGTCGGTGAATCGGGCGTAGGGCGCATCATCCAGCGCACCTGCGAGGCGATGAAAGCAGCGGGGATCACAGATCCCTACGCCATCGATGCTATACGTAAACTGGGGGTGATCGATCTGCCAACGCTGCAGAAAAAGGCCAACTTTCATATTACAGTCTCGCGTGACCTGTTCGGTGCGGAGATCTCGACCAATGGCGCCAACGCCTTTAATGCAGGCCTCAAAGGACGCTTCAGAGAAACCAAGATCGACGATGATCACCAGCTAGATAATGCTTTTTATTCTGTGATCAGGTTGGAAAATGATCAGTTTGTGACCCAGCAGGTACCGGCGTTGAGCGCCATTAATGCCCGGTTATTAGATGACTACATTAAAGATTGCCAGGCGGGTTTGAATCGCTGGAATAAAATCTTAGAGAAAGCGGGGGTTGCGTTTGTATTAAGCCAGCCCCATCCGGCCTTTAATCGTCGAGTGGGTGAATTTGCGGGCTTGTCGGTTAGCACCGATGGGGTATTGCTCAGTCCAGATCAGTGGCAGCAACAGCGAGATCGATGGCTCCCTTCTGACGCGGATCTGGACTATATCAACGGATTGATGACCGCCGTTACCGAGGTGGGCCAGTACGCCGGTTGGATCGCCCCCCCCAAGATTGGGATTAACAAGCAGGACGGTGACTTTGAATATGTGTGTATTGATAAACCGGAACGTTGCTCCGCTGAACGGGAGACCGATGCAATCAAGAACCGGTGATTTACTGCACTAACCCCGCAAGCGCCCACGCATAGCGTTTAGAACACTGTACCCTAACCTCTATTCAGAACACTCCAGTTGAGTAAAAGCTGATGTAAATCAGCAAAACATCATAATGGGCTGTTCTCGACTAAATAAGGAAGAGTATCGCTCTTGTAGATTTAAGACTGACTAGGTAGCTTTGTCCGCTAGCGGTTACCCGCATCACGACTAATAATAGGTAAGATATATGCGCATTACCCAGATCAGTATCGTTCGCCAAATCACCTGTGTGTTTGTGCTACTGATCCTGGTGGTGTTTACCACCACTGGCATCACCACCTATCGCCAGATGTCCAGCATTCTGCTCGACAAGGCGGAAACAGAAGTGGACAAGCAGGTGCAGATCATCCGCGATCTGATGGAACAGCAGTTTAATGCCTATGCCGTGCAGGCCACCTCACTGGGCAAGTCATTTGCGAAGATGTTTCCCAACGGGATTGAAAAAAAGGCGGGTACCACTGTGATCGATGGGCGTGAGGTGCCGGTCCTGGCTACCCTTGGCATGCACCTCAATAGCAACTTCGGTATCCCCGATGTGTTCACCAAGCGTACTGGCGCCGTGGCCACAGTGTTCGCTCGGGATGGCAATGATTTTCTCCAGATCACTACTAGCCTCAGCAATGCCGAAGGTTCCCGTGCTACTGGCACCCTGCTCGACAAGCAGCACCCCGGCTATCAAGACCTGATCAGTGGTAAGCATTATAACGGTTGGATCAAACAGTTTGGGCGTTACTACATGGCGGCTTATGATCCGATTGTTTACAAAGATGAAGTCGTCGGCGTGCTCTTTGTCGGTTTCGACATCACCGAATCCATGGGGTTGATGTTCGACAGCCTTGGCAAGATCGTTTTTGGCGATACCGGCTATGTCTATATTGCACGTAGCGACGCAGGACACCAGGGACAGTTGTTCTACCATCCGACCCTCGGCCAGGAGGTCAATATTCTTGATATCAGCGCTGCGGACGGGGAAAAACCCTTTGCACAACTGTTTGCCTCCGAGAGCGGTCGCTTCAACTATCTGTGGAACGATGACGATGGTCAGCCGGCATTAAAGAACGTCTTTTTCCACCGGGCTCCGCAATGGAACGTAGTGATCGCGGGCGGTTCCTTCGTTCGCGAGTATCAGAAAGAATCAACCGATGTAGTAACATTGATCGCCATTATCTCGCTGCTGGGAGCGCTGGTAACGGCATTGCTATTGGGGTTGCTGCTCAAACGCACCCTGGCACCGTTAAAAAAACTGGTTGGACAGCTACACCGCGTCGGTGACGGTGAAGTTAGCATCAGCATCGATAACGCCATCGCGGGGTCGGACAATGAAACCCACCAGATCGCAACCGGGGTGCAGGAGATGGCGACCAATATAGATCAGCTGATTGCGCGCTTCCGCAGTTCGATGGCTGATCTGGATCTGGCGACGGAGCGGATGCACAGCTCCGCCTCCCTCAACGGTACTGCCGCCCGTGATCTGCAGGCTCATACCGACCAGATCGCTACCGCCATCGAAGAGATGTCCGTCACCGTGCATGAGGTAGCCAGGAGTGCGCAGGAGGCGGCCAGTCATGCCAGCTCGGTCGACGAGGAGACCCGTTCCGGTGCGCGCTTAGTGCAGGAGGTGAGTGCCGAGATTGAACAGCTGAACACTCAGATTATGGAATCCGCCGCCGCTATTGAAACGGTGAATAAGGACAGTGAATCGATTCAGAGTGTGATCAAGGTGATTGATTCGATCGCCGAGCAAACTAATCTGCTGGCACTCAACGCAGCAATTGAAGCTGCACGTGCGGGGGATCAGGGACGCGGCTTTGCCGTGGTCGCCGACGAGGTTCGGCAATTGGCGCAACGCACCCAGAGTTCCACTAAAGAGATTGAGACGACCGTTGCCAGCTTGGGAAGTAACACTCAGAGAGCGGTGGCTTTGATGCAGCAGAGTCGTGCAAAAGGTGGGGCCACTGTCGAGAAAGTGGGGCAGGCAGGGCAGTCATTGCAAGCGATTACCGAAAGCGTGTCCAGTATCGCCGACATGTCGGCAAGCATCGCCACGGCTGCCGAGCAACAGTCGGCCGTGGCCAATGAGGTGGCTCAGACCCTGACCGAGGTGCGTCACAAGGCCGATGATACGCTGGCAAACTCGCAACAATCCGAGCAGGACGCCCGGCAGCTGGCGGATCTTGCTGGGCAGTTGAATCAACAGCTGTCGGTATTCCGCTAAGTGCAGGTGCCGGGGCAGATCACTGCTCCGGCCTTTTTTTGCTACAAGGAGGGTACTGGGTTTCTCTATAAGATCAGAGTTAAGCCCGCCAGCCTCTGGGTTCGGTTAGCAGGAGCTAGCGCTAATCAGGTCGCGAAGGCCGCTCGGCCCGCTTCGAAGGCACTCTTGTTCAGTGCCACCAGGACTTCGCCTTTACGCTGAAAACGCTTGAGCAACTGCTCCAAAAGAGCCTCGGCAGGGAAGGGCAGCTGATCGGCGATCGCACCGAGCATGATGCTGTTGATTAGCCGCCGATCGCCGAGTTCGATGGCCGTGTTGCCTGCATCGTAGGCTGAAATTCGGGTGCCCTTAGCGCGGATTTCGCCGATCGGATCATCGGGGTAGTCGAACAGACCCGAGTTGACCACCGGTGGTTTCTGCCGGTAGGTGTTGACCATCGCCACCCCTGCAGGTTTGAGGTGCGAGTGCCAACGCAGCGCTTCGGCGGGTTCGAATGCCAGCAGGATATCGGCGTCTCCCGGAGCGATGGCCGGAGACAGCACCTGGGTACCGAAACGTACATGTGAGGTGACCACCCCGCCGCGTTGCGCCATGCCCGCTACTTCGGTTTTTTTGACATCAAATCCCAGCGCGATGGCGGTTTCGGCGAGCACCTCGGCGGCGGTCATCACGCCTTGTCCGCCGATACCCGCAACCAGAATGTTGGTGATCAGTGGCGTGCTCATAGGGATTCCTCAGAAACGGGTTGTGATTTCACTCTGGCAGGGCTGGACTGGCAGCTGTTTGAGCAGCCTGTTGCGGTGACGAAGGGCACAATCGCATCGGGGGAGCAGACTTCGGTGCAAAGATTACATCCTGTGCAGGCACCGCTGTCGATGTTGACGAACGCTAATTCTCGCTCTTTACCGTGTTTGAGCGTGGTTTCTCGGCGTGAAATCATAATCGCCGGACAACCGATATCTAAGCAGTTGCCGCAGCCGGTGCAGTCGCTGTCTTCAACCATCAGCGGTTGACGGATGATGTAACGATCGGTGAGGACACAGGGCTGGTTGGTGATAATGACCGAGGGCTCATCGATCTTGGTCTCTTCGCGCAGGGTCTTGAACAGGGTCGGTAGCTCGTACGGGTCGCGGACATGGATCCGTTCCGGCTTGACCCCTAGGGCTTCGACCAGCTTGGGGAAGTCGACCCGCATGGTCTCTTCGCCGTGCAGGTTCTTGCCGGTGGAGGGACCCTCCTGGCCGCCGGTCATGCCGACGGCGCGGTTGTCCAGCAGCAGGATAGTAACGTTACCGCCGTTATAGGTGATATCCAGCAGCCCCTGCATCCCCATATGCAGGAAGGTGGAGTCGCCGATCACACCGATGATGCGCTTGTTCTCTTCGCCGGGGGCGCGGCCTTTGTCTAGGCCTAGGGCAACACCCATCGATGCACCCATGCTGATGCAGGTATCCAGGGCATTCCAGGGGTGTCCGGCCCCCAGGGTATAACAACCGATATCACCGGCGATATAGGTGTTTTTAATTTTCGACAGGCAGTAATAAACGGCCAGGTGTGGACAGGCGACGCACATCGTCGGCGGGCGTGGAAAGAGGGTGGCGGCCTGTTGTGGTTTGGGTTCGTCAAAGGGGTTTTCACCGCGCTGCCAGCGCCCGATCGCCTTGCGCAGGACTTCGGGTGACAGCTCACCCATACTGGGCAGTATCTCTTTCCCCAGCAGTTCGATCCGGGCGGCCTTGAGTTCGGTTTCCAGCAGCGGTTCGGTCTCCTCGACCATGATCAGGGTCTCGACCTGTTCGGCGAGTTGCCGGACCAGCTCCACCGGCGCCGGATGGCTCAGCCCCAGCTTAACCACGCAGGCGTCCGGGAACGCCTCTTTGACATGCATGTAAGCCGGCCCGCTGGTGACGAATCCTAGGCTGCGGTCGCTGCCCAGATGCAGTTGGTTGAGCGGGCTCTGTTCGCTGTATTGACGTAGCGCTTGGTCGCGCTGGTGCATCAAAGGGATTCGATTCTTGGCATGCCCCGGAACCATCACATAGCGCTGCGGATCTTTCTTGAAGCCGGCGACAGCGGGAGCGGCTATGGCAGGCTGGAGCTCGATGGCACATTTGACGTGGCAGACCCGCGTCGTCAGACGCAGGATCACCGGCACTTCGAACCGTTCTGACAGCTCGAACGCCAAACGGGTAAAGCTGTAGGCCTCCTGGGCATCGCTGGGCTCAAGCACCGGCAGATGGGCAAAACGACCCCAGTAGCGTGAATCCTGCTCATTCTGGGAGGAAGACATACCGACGTCGTCGGCAACGGCGATCACCAGTCCACCCACGGCACCGACCAGCGACTGGGTCATCAGGGCATCGGAGGCGACGTTGAGGCCGACATGTTTCATCGCACAGAGGGCGCGGCTGCCCGCCAATGAGGCGCCGATGGCGACCTCCAGAGACACCTTCTCGTTGACCGACCACTCGGAGTACAGCGCCGGGTAGCGCGCTATATATTCGAGGATCTCGGTCGCGGGGGTGCCCGGATAGGCGGTGGCCACACGGACGCCGGCGTCACGGGCACCCAGCGCGACCGCTTCGTTGCCGGAAACAAATAGCCGCTGGGTGTCTATTTTTGTGGTGTTAATCGATGTGATGTTGATCGATGAGGTGCTGGAGTTCATGGGATACCTGTGCATCAGTCTTTATTATTGCGGCCTATGGATCCGATTCCCTGTTGTGGCTGGTATTCCGGATCTTTAAACGGGATACCTGCAGGGGGCAGAAGCCAGAATTTATCATGTTGTCAATTTAACTTGACGTTGACGCCAACTAGAAGAAATATCTTAACAACCTCAGCAGCGCTGCGCAGTAGTTAATTGGCAGTAGTCTGCTGATATCTGCTAGTTGGTTCGTAGTTATTTGAATTTTATGATGAAATTATTTCCATGAGCAAGGGTTTGCTGTTTTAGGCTGGGTTGATGTGTGTTGATGGATGACAGCCAGTTCGACTGGGCTAGGGCGCTCCGAGAAAATGGAACTAATAGGCGCCGCTAGGAGCCAGTTTACAAGCGCAGATCTGTCCCTGTTGTTGCATACCTGTTGTTGCATACCTGTTGTTGCACACCTGTCGTTGCATACCTGTTGTTGCATAAACGCACCAGGTTATCCTTCTACCGGGGTGATGGTGGGGGCGCTAAAGGCAGATGGATTGGCTCTGAATACAGAGGGGGTGAATAGCAGCCGATGCTGGATAAAAACAGTCTTTAATTAGACCCAGTCAATGTATTAAGAAGAATTCCTACATATCTTGGTATCGCTCTCGAATAGAATCATCTTAGAGGTGATAAGGTTATGGATTACGTGGACGATGAAGTTCGGCCGAGGCCGCAGCGCCAAATGCTCATATTTAACCTGGCTTGCTGCTGTCAAGCAGCAGAGCAAGCTAGTTGTATTATTGGCTACATCAGAGAAATGCCCATGCGAAAGCGCTACGATTGGGTGCTTTCACAGAGTAATGAAGAGCTTGGGGCTATTTATCAAACCTATCATGAATGCCTGAATCGGCAACTGTTTCGACGTTCGTTGCGAAGAATCAATGCCTGTGCTGTGTAATAAGGATCTGTTCGAGAGAAGTCTGATGTTGTTAAGGTTGTTGGCATGGTAGGTAACAACGCCAGCCTTAGTGCACGGCTGCAAAAAGGCTGTTAATCGTCCTCAGCGCAGATCTTTGACCCGCACCGCCTTGCCTTCGGAGCGTGGCAGTTCGCCATATTCTTGGATCAGGACATTGCAGTTGATGCCGACAATGGACTTGATATGGTGGCGAACCTCAGCGGCGAGCGCTGGAAATTGATCTTGGCTCAAGTCGGGATCGGCTTCGACCTCGACGTCCAGAGTATCCATATTGCCATCGCGGCGAATTTTTAACATATAGTACGGCGCGGTGTTGGGATATCCGACCAGGACCGACTCGATCTGGGAGGGATAGACGTTCACCCCGCGGATGATCATCATGTCGTCGTTACGCCCGGTGACGCGCAGGATCCGGACATGGGTCCGGCCGCAGGCGCAGGGCTCGGTGGTCAACTTGGTCATGTCGTGGGTACGGTAGCGGATCATCGGTAAGGCTTCTTTGGTCAGCGTGGTGATCACCAGTTCGCCGATTTCACCGATGGGCAGCGGCTCCTGAGTGCCCGGATCGATAATCTCAAACAGGAAGTGATCTTCCCAGCCGTGCAGACCGGCCTGGGCCTCGATGCATTCCACGGCGACCCCGGGACCCATGATCTCAGACAGACCGTAGATATCCATTGCCTTGATATTAAGTCGCTGTTCTAGCTCGGCGCGCATTGCCTCGCTCCAGGGCTCGGCGCCAAAAATGCCGATCCGCAACGGCCCGGCGTGCAGATCAATACCCTGCTTTTCGGCATGATCGGCCAGGTTGAGTGCAAATGAAGGTGTCGCGCAGAGTATCTCGGCACCAAAATCGTTAAGGACGATGTTCTGTTTTTCGGTATTGCCGCCGGACATCGGGATCACCGTACAGCCGAGTTTCTCGGCGCCGTAGTGGGCACCCAGGCCACCGGTAAAGAGGCCGTAACCATAGGCGTTCTGCAGCATGTCGCCGGGTGCACCACCCGCGCAGGCGATGGAACGGGCCATCAGCTGCGCCCAGCGATCGATATCGCCTCGGGTATAGCCCACGACGGTGGGTTTGCCGGTGGTGCCGGAGGAGGCGTGGACGCGGGACACCTGGTTGCGGGGTACCGCAAACATCCCAAACGGGTAGTTGTCGCGCAGATCGGCTTTGACCGTGAACGGGAACTTGGCCAGATCGGCCAGCGTTTCAAGACTGTCAGGGTTGACCCCGGCGGCATCAAAGCGCTGCTTGAAGTGGGGGACGTTGGCGTAGGCATGCTGCAAGGTCTTCTTCAGTCGATCCAGCTGCAGCTCTGCCAGCTGTTCTCGGGGCAGCGTCTCTATTTCCGGTTGGTACATATAGCGCGTGCTAGTGTTATCGCTGGTCATTTCCAGTACCGCCGTATTGTTGCCGACACTCATGGGGTCGTCTCCCTGTTATTGTTATGGGCTAAGATCGAGTGCTATTGGCATTCAATCTTAGGGTAATGCAAAACCTTATTTATACGTCTGATCTTTATCGCTACGCCCTGTTGGTCAAAATGTAGACAGGGTCTCCAATACGTCGCCGTAGCGGTTGCCGCGCAGGTTTAGGGTTCAGCAGGCGGCATTGGCCTGCTCAAACGCTTTTAAACTCTTGACCTGGCTATCAACGCGGCGCTGCAAGTGCTCTATCTGAGTTTGATCGAGGTGGCGGTATTTACCGATCTGCTTTAAGTAGTCCGTTAACGGCCGCGGTTTATCGACCCCGCGGGTAAAGCTTAAGCCCTGCTCCGGGGTGAACTCCCAGAGGGTGACGAAGTTGCTTTCAACCTGCTTGCGGCAGACCTCGATGGTGTCTGCTGCCGGGAAGCGCCAGCCGGTGGGGCAGGGGGCGTAGACATGCAGGTAAGCGAAGCCGTGCTTGGAGGCTGCCAGCGCCTTATCGAGCTTGGCGTAATAGTCGTCCATAAAGGCCAGGGATGCGGTAGCGACGTACGCGCAGTTATGCATCATCATGATCTTGGCCATGTTCTTGGCATCGGTACGTTTGCCTTGCATCTCTTTGCCGACCGGGGTGGTCGAGGTCCAGGAACCGGCCGGGGTACTCCCCGAACTCTGCATCCCGGTGTTCATGTAGCCCTCGTTGTCTACACACATAAACAGCTGTTGTTCGTTGCGCTCAGCGGCACCGGAGAGCGACTGAAAGCCGACATCACCGACGCCGCCATCGCCAGCCAGCGCCAGCATAGTCACGTCCCGGCCCAGCCGGTTGTACTGTTTTTTGATCCCCGCCAGCATCGAGGCGGTGTTGGTGAGTAGCGGATGAAACACCGGTACTTTGGTGCCGGTCTTGCCGTTATAACCGACCGTTCCCATACCAGGAATGCAGCCTGGCGGCGTGGCCACCACGACATTGGTGCCGATGCTGCGCAGGGTATGCCGGATCAACAGTTCCGAGTTGCAGCCCTGGCAGGCGGACAAACCGGGCACAAACAGATCTTCATTTGCGCCGATGCGGTTGTAGATGCTACCGGAGGTGTTGTACTCCAACGCGCCATGCGGACAAACCTTGACGCAAGCCGGGTCGCCGTCACAGTTGTCGCACTTGCTGACATGGCCCACGGCGGCGTTATAGGTAATCCCGCCGAAGGCGCAACCGACCGTGCACAGCAGGCAGTTGACGCATTTGTCGCCATTCCAGTCGATAACGCCGCTGCTCGCGTCTTTGCTCAGCGCCGCTGCCGGGCAACTGGAGACACACTTGGGGTCGCCGCACTGACGGCACATCGCCAGTTCGATACTGTTGTTATCCGTATTTGCCAGGATCTGGATCCGTGAATGAACGGCGTCGTTCGAGCCTGCCTTGGCCTGAGAGCAGGCCAGCATGCAGTCGCCGCAGCCATCGCATTTGTCTGGATTGAAAGTGATGCTGTTATAACCTAAAGCCACGTTGGTCTCTCCTTTAGCGGTCGTTGACAGCCTTAGCGCCAGGTCTCAGACATGAGCCGGCGGCCGGTTTCCAGTGGCTGGGCCACGAACTCTGCTTTGACCCCACTCAGGTCTATGCGGCGCAGAATCAGTTGCCACATAATACCGGGGTCCAGGGGCGCGTTGATCGCCGAGATGCCCAGCAATTGATTGCCCTTGAAGATGATCTTCTGGAACACACCGCTATCTGTATCGACCCGCAGTTCAACCGTGCTCTGGTCGGCTGAGTCAGCCTCGGTATCGATCGACAATTCGCTGGCACCGACCGAGATCGCCTGCTGACCGTAGAAGGTGTAGGTGTTGATGGGCACCCCGCCAAGGTAAGCTTTCAGATAGGGATCGCCGCACATCGCCATCCCGGCGATCCGTCCCTGCTCCACCGCATCGGGGAGGATGCCGGTGACGACCCTGGCGCTGCTATAGAAGTCTCGTCCCTGGGCGACGTCGCCGGCGGCCCAGATGTTGCTGCGGTTGGTGGCCATATGATCATCCACCAGAATCCCCTGGTCGATGTCGATGCCGCTGCCGGTGCAGTAATCGATAACCGGCTTGACCCCGGTGCTGACCAGAAGCAGGTCGGCCGTTAGCGTCTCGCCGTTATCCAGCTCGACCCGACAGCCGCTCTCCCCCAGGGGCTGGATCCGCACCGCTTTGCGCCCCATCTTCATCTGGACGCCGTGCTGGCTAAAGGCGGTCTCAATCATCGCCGCCGCCTGGGGATCAAAATAGCCAGGCAGGACCTGGGTTTGCATCTCGATGATGCACACCTCCAGACCCGCTTCGGCCAGATTTTCGGCGCCATGCATCCCCACCAATCCAGCCCCCAGGACGATAGCGCTCTGGGCTTTGGCTGACGCCTGGCGCAGGGCGATCGCATCATCCAGGGTTCGCAGGACGTTGAACGGGGTTTGCCCGAGACCGGGAATAGCGGGAATGATCGGGCTGGCACCCGTCGCCAGCAGCAGCTTGTCAAAGTGCCACTGCTCGCCGTTATCCAGGATCAGGCTGCTGCTGTCGGGGGCGATGCTCAGGAGGCTGCGCCCGGTGATGTAATTGACCTTATGGGTATCGAGATAGCGTTGATCTTTTAAGCTGACGTTCTCTGCCTGAGAGCGGCCGGAAACCACGTAGGGCAGTACCGTGGGCGAGTAGGGCAGATGGTTGTCGCGGGTAATCAGCGTCAGGCTGGCGTCAGGATCCTGGATCCGGATCGCCGCAAGTGCTTCTAGCGCCGCGTGCGAGCTGCCGATAATCAAGTAGTTACTCTGGTGCATGGTCTTTCCTTGAATTAGTCGTTGCGGTTGATCCAGACCGGCTGGTCATAGGTTTTACCCTGCAGCAGCGCAGCCGTATCCTCGATCACCTGGCTGAAGTGCTCGACGGTGATGTCTGAGCCTGCCAGTCCACCGATGAAGCTGGCCGAGGGAATAAACCGTTGCAGCCGTTGCGCGGCGGCCAGGGTTTCCTGATAAAGCGGGCCGCAGTTCCAACCAAAATTGACCGAACGATCGACGACGCCGATCGCCTTAACCCTGCTCAGGGCGCGATTGATCGCCTCGACCGGGAATGGGCGAAAGGTCTTGATCTTGATGATCCCGACCGCTTCACCGCAGTCACGGGCGGCGTCCACCGCATCCTTGGCGGCGCCAGTCATACTGCCGATAGTGACCAGCGCATAGTCGGCATCTTCGAGCCGATACTCCTCTACCAGAGGGGCGTAATAACGTCCGATCCGGTCGCCCCAGTCTTTATGGGTTTCTTCAATGATTCGGAGCGCGTTCTGCATCCCATCGCACTGGCTCTTGCGGTAGTTGGCGAACATCAAGGGGCCTGCGCCTCCGGCACCACCTGTCAGCGGGTCGATCGCCATAGGGCGTTCGGGGTCCAGCGCGGCATGCCAGTTGATATTTTTTTCACCCATAAAAGCATCGACCAGCGGCGCGGCTGGCAGGCTGATGCCAGTGACGCCATAGGAGAGGTAGTTACCGTCGCTATTGACGTTGACCGGCAGCATCACCTCTGGATGCTCGCCGATGCGAAACGCCATCACGGTGGTATCGAGCACCTCCTGCACGGTTTCGCAATACATCTGGATCCAGCCGGCTTCTTTGACCAGCATCGCGTCTTGATGTCCGCCCCAGACACACTGCGGGGTGAGGGTGTCGCGGGTAACCAGACTGGCGACCATCGGTAAGCGCAGCCCGGGGGTGCGAATATAAGGTTCGAACATAAACGCCAGTCCGGGCCCACAGGTGGCGGTGTAGGTGCGCGCACCGGCAAGTGCCGCGCCCTGTAAGGCGGACATGACGCTGTGCTCGCCCTCAACGTTCATCAGTTCGGCGTCGATGATCCCTTCGGCCACAAATTGGGCCAGATACTCGACCAGTGACGACTGCGGGGTGATGGGATAGATCGCAATCACGTCCGGGCGGGCCAGCGCCACCCCCCAGGCCGAGGCTTCATTGCCATCACAAACCAGGGTGGTGGGTTGATAGGAGGGTTCTAGGGTGGTTTCTATTGCGGTATCGATAGCCGCATCTAACTCAGTCGTTGGCATGGTTTATCTCCCGACCTCTTCGATCATACTGATGGCTCGATGGGGGCACTCTTGGGCGCAGATGCCGCAGCCTTTGCAGATGTCCAGGTTGATATCAAACCAAGTGGGTTTTTCGACAATGCATTGCACTGGGCAGTAGATCCAGCAGACCGCGCATTTGACACATTTTTCCCGATCGACCACGGGGCGCTCGGCGCGCCAGTCGCCGGGCAGCATGGTGCTGCAGTCGGTGGCGACCGGGCAGAGGTTGTCGGGTACTCGCTGTGGATAAACCACCTTGTAGGGGATCAGGTTGGGAGTCGGTTTGGTCGAGGATGCAGTCATCAGCGTGCCTCCTGGCCAGCGGGTGAGGGGAGTTGGTATACCTGGGTCTCGGCATAGCCACGTTCTATGGCAAGCATATTCTGATGCAGGCCCGCGTCACGAAAGTTGGCCGATTCCAGCCCCTTCTTGAGAGCTTGCAGCGAGACCACACCGGTGGTTTTGGCAAACGCGCCGAGCATGATCGTATTAGTGATAGGACGTCGGAACACCTCCATAGCGATACCGACCGCATCACACAAACCCAGCATGCTCAGATCATCGGGTAGGCACAGGTTCTCTTTCGGTTCCTTGGTGGTATGGATCCAGGTGCCGCCGGGTTGGAGGCCTTCAAAAATATCTACCGCCCGGATCACCGATGGGTCGATACTGAGCACCGAGTTGGGGGTATAGATGTTATTGATCCGACGAATCTCTTGGTCGTCGAAACGCATGAATGCCGCAACGGGAGCACCACGCCGTTCGAAACCAAACGCGGGGATGGCAGTGACAAACTTACCCTCCGCTACCAGCGCCTTAGCCAGGATTTTAGAGGCCAGAACAGCGCCCTGTCCGCCGCGGCCGTGAATCCGAAGTTCATGCATAGCCTGCTTACCTTTTATTGTTTTGTGCTTGTGGCTGCGTGGCGGTGGCTTAGTTGGGCAGCGCTGCGACCTTCGCAGCCTTTGCCTGCAAGCGCGCGGCGGTCTGGGCAAGATCGACGATAAAACGGCTGTGTTTGCCCATCGCTACTTTTTCCAGCGGGTCAGTGATCTGCACATCAAAGTTGACTGCGCGGCCCTTGATTTCGCTGACACTGATCTGGATGTCGACCCACATCCCTTCCAAGGTGGCACCGATATGGTCTAGCTCAACCCGGGTGCCGACAGAATCCTGACCCTGGTCTGAATATTCTAGAAGTAAAGCTCTGCAGGCCATCTCAATATCATAGAGCAGGTTCGGGGTGGAGTAGACGCGCCCCTCATCACCCATAAATTCGATGGTACGAGCACGGTCTATGTTGACGCGGGTGGTAGTGGTCATGCTGGTACTGAGGCTTGCTTTCACGGATGTTTCCTCATTTTTTATAGTGGGCTTCGGCGGGTAGTTAGGTCTAAAATCCCAGTTAATGAACCATAGTGCAGTTTTTAATACTGGATACCCTCGGCGTGTGTGTTTTATAGTGCATTAGATGCTTGAGGGGTTGCAACGTAAATGGAATGTTGTTATTCCACTAGGTGGAATAACAGGGTGACGAATAATGGAAAATGTGATTAGGGCCTTGGCCCGCGGGCTGCAAGTGATTGAATTCCTGCAGTCGCAGTCACCGGTTTCGCTGGCTGAACTGCATAAGGGCACCGCGTTACCCAAAGTGACGCTGTTGCGGATCCTACATACCTTGCAGAATGAGGGCTGGGTGTATCGCGGTATCGGCGATGACCGCTATCGCCTCTCTTACCATCTGTACCATCTGGGCGACAACCTGATGGCCAAGGATGCTCTGGCTGAGGCTGCAGGACCGATCCTGGACGCCTTACAGGCCGATGTGCTCTGGCCCTCGGATGTGGCGGTACGTAAAGGGTTGGTGATGGAGATTGTAGAGACAACCCGCAAGAAACAGGTGGTCGTGGTTAATCGGGATTCGATCGGAGTGGAACCCGAAATTCTCCGCTCTGCCGTCGGGCACGCCTACTTTGCCTACTGCTCCGACACCGAGCGGGAGGAGATTCTCGAGCGGTTGGTACTGCAGTCAAGCGAGCAGGGGCGGTTGGCAAAAGATCAGGCATGGATCGACAGGATGCTTGAGGGGGTGCGTCGGCGTGGTTACGGTGAGCGCGATGCTTGCGGCTGGCCTGCGCCGGCCGGGGCGCTCGGCGGGATTGCGGTGCCTGTATTCGTTGATAACAGGGTAAAAGCCTGTATCAATATTGTCTGGCCCGAGGGTGCGGTTAGCCCCGAGACCGCTGATAAGCGCTATTACCCTCGGCTGCAGGCCGCTGCTGATAAGCTGTCGCGGATACTCCAGGAGAGCTATTTTTCTATGACCTAAACCTGCACCGACAAACGCTGAGCATGAGGTTCAGCACGTTGTTGCTGTGCAGGGATCGGTTGTCTTACACAGGTTCGGATTGATTGAGGTATGGAAAAAGATATTCGGGTGTTAGCGCGTGGCCTTCAGGTGATCGAATCCATACGTACAGAATCACCGGTATCACTGGCGCAGTTGCACCTGGCTACGGGTCTGGCGAAGAGCACTTTGCTTAGAATTCTCAACACTTTACAGCAACAGGGCTGGGTTTACCGTGGTCTCAGTGATGGCAGCTACAGGCTCTCGTTTAGATTACATCATCTGGGTGAAAATCTGCTGGCTGCGGATGCCTTGGGTCAGGCGGCAGGGCCTGTTCTGGATAGGCTTCAGGCGGAAGTGTTTTGGCCATCCTATGTGGCTGTTCGTCGTGGCTTGGTTATGGAGGTGATCGAGCGGACCCGCAAGAAACAGGTTATCAGCGTCCATCCAGAGATCATTGGGGTGCAGGCAGAGATCCTCAGGTCTGCGATAGGTCATGCCTACCTGGCTTTCTGCTCGGATACCGAGCGTGACGAAATAATAGAACGGGTGATCGCCGCAGGAGGAGAATCCGGGCGCATGGCTGCCGATAAAATCTGGCTAGAAAATATGCTACACAGGGTTCGCCAGCAAGGATACAGCCAGCGCAAGGCGCATGATTGGCCGGCACCTGCTGAGCATCTTTGTGCTATTGCGGTGCCGGTTTTTTTGCATGGCCGGGTCAAGGCTTGTATCAATATCGTCTGGACTGAAGGCGCTATCGAAGCAGCGTCCATTGGTCAGAACCTGTATCCCCGGCTGCGGGTAGCGGCTGATAATTTATCCGCTGTATTGGAACAAGATGAGTCAGTCATCTAGCCCTATACCGCACAGGCAATGCTGTTTGGGCTATTGGCAAGTTGTTTGTCAGATGCTTTGCCAGAGCGTTCCACATGGTGGAACGATCGATGCCGGCCATCTTCACTTTCCAGCTACCATGATGCACTATAAAGCACGCTTATCACCACAAACGTGGTTATATACCCTGCGTATGCAGGGCTTTAGCGGGTGTCTGAATTATATTTCCTGTTTCGAGAGTGGTCGTACAAAAATAATTAATTACTCAAGTTAGGATATGAATCATGAAAAAACGCAATACAGGTTTGATTGGCATGGCTGCGGTAACGCTGGGCTTGATGACTGCGGGCTCTCAGGCTCTGGCTGCCGGCGATACCATTAAGGTAGGTACATTCCTAGCCGTCACCGGCCCCGCGTCCTTCCTTGGGGATCCGGAACTGAAGACGTTGCAACTCTATATCGAAGCCGTTAATGCCAAAGGCGGTATTGATGGTAAACAGGTAGAGCTGATCCATTACGACACCGGTGGCAACGCCAAAGAAGCGGTTAGCTTTGCCAAGCGACTGATCAAACAGGATAAGGTGGATGTGATCGTCGGTGGCTCAACGTCTGGAAGTTCGCTGGCGGTGATGCCTGAAATGAATAAAGCCGGGATGCCGTTTATCTCTCTGGCAGGATCTGTGAAGATCATCGATCCCGTTAATAAATGGACCTTCAAGACCCCGCATACCGACCGTATGGCCGCAGCTAAAGTGTACACTGATATGAAAAAACGCGGTATCACCAAGGTGGCCCTGATCAGTGGTGATGGTGGTTTCGGCAAGTCCGGTCGAGCCCAAAGCCTGGCGCTGGCGGCTGAGTACGGTATCAGCATCGTTGCTGATGAGTCCTACGGCAGAAAAGACAGCGATATGACCGCTCAGGTCACCAATATTCGCGCCTCCGATGCCCAAGCGATCCTGAACTTTGGTTTTGGTTCTGGGCCCGCCATCGTGACTAAAAATATTCGCCAGCTGGGTGTCGAGCTGCCGCTGTATCAATCCCACGGGGTTGCTTCTAAGAAATATATCGAACTGGCCGGTGATGCCGCCGAGGGTGTACGACTGCCCGCTTCCGCGCTGTTAGTCGCCGATAAGTTGGCCGATAGCGATCCGCAGAAGTCCGTGTTAATGGCTTACGGAACGGCCTACGAGGCCGCATATGGTCCGGTGTCCACGTTTGGTGGGCATGCTTACGATGGTCTGATGATTGCCCTGGAAGCGATTGATCGTGCTAACTCGACCGATAAGGATAAGGTCAGGGATCAGATCGAAGCGACCAAAAACTTTATCGGTACCGGCGGTGTCTTCAATATGAGCAAGACCGATCATATGGGACTGGGACTGGATGCGTTCCGAATGCTTGAGATCCGCAACGGAGACTGGACCCTGGCCAACTAAGACCGGTTTCTTCTCTTCAGCATAACTCAGCAGCGGTCCGGGTTGGTTTCCCCAGCAAAGGTGGGGCTGGCTGCTGAACGAGGGACAGCATATGTTAGATCAGATCATCCAGTTCCTAGCGACAGGCCTTTCCGTCGGTTCCACCTATGCCTTGGTGGGGCTGGGTTTTGCCATTATTTACAACGCCTCGGGTGTGGTTAATTTCGCCCAAGGTGAGTTTGTGATGCTCGGGGCGATGTCGGCGGTAGGCCTGCTGGCAGCGGGTGTGCCTTATCCGCTGGCACTATTAGTCGCGATACTTATCGTTACCCTGGTCGGTTTCGCGCTTAACAAATTTGCGATCGAACCTGCGCGTGGCGCCTCTGTCGTCGCCACCATTATTATCACTATCGGTGCATCCATATTTCTTCGCGGTGCGGCGCTGCTGATCTGGGGCAAGGATATCTTTGCCCTACCTGCGTTTAGTGGCGATGAGCCGATTCAGATCGGCGCGGCCACGGTGGTGCCGCAAAATCTGTGGATCATGGGTATCACCATCGTGTTGGTCCTGTTGGTACGTTATTTCTTCGATAAGACCCTGTACGGCAAAGCGATTTTGGCCTGTTCCTGCAATAAGACCGCTGCCGGTCTGGTCGGCATTAACGTCAAGCTGATGTTGCTGACCTCTTATGGGCTCTCTGCTGCCATAGGTGCGGTGGCGGGGCTGTTGATCGCGCCGATCGCCTTCACCTCTTTTGACGCCGGTACCATGTTGGGGTTAAAAGGGTTTTCGGCGGCTATTTTGGGCGGCATGGGTAGCTCCATGGGTGCTGTTGCCGGTGGCCTGCTGCTGGGGGTGTTGGAATCTCTGGGGGCGGGGCTGATCTCGTCGGGTTATAAGGATGCGATGGCGTTTGTGATTATTTTAGCGGTGCTGTTCTTTAAACCCAGTGGATTGTTCGGCTTCAAGTCGGTGGATCGCGTATGAAACGTCTCGGTGGGTTTTATATTTATGCCGTGTTGGTGACCCTGTTGCCGTTGTTTTTTCCCGACAACTATTTTGTCACCGTGGTCGGTGCCAGTATTCTCCTCAATGTGATTCTGGCAGTGGGGCTTAATCTGTTTATTGGCTACGCCGGACAAATATCGTTGGGGCATGCCGCGTTCTTCGGTATCGGTGCCTACAGTTCGGCGGTGCTGACGACGCGGTTCGAACTCAATCCCTGGCTGGCGATTCTGATCGGTTTAGCGTTGGTATATGTGGTTGCCAACCTGGTTTCGAGACCGATACTTAAGCTCAAGGGTCACTATCTGGCGATGGCGACTCTGGGCTTTGGTATTATTGTCAACATCATCCTGGTCCAGGAGTCCTCCTGGAGTGGCGGTCCCGACGGACTGGGAAGTATCCCCACCTTGTCGCTGTTCGGTTTTATGATTGACAGCGATCTGCGCTGGTACGGTCTGATCGCCTTCTTCTCGTTGGCGGTGGTGCTGGTGTCGTTGAATATCATCGATTCACGCGCTGGGCGTGAGCTTCGAGCGGTGCACGGTTCCGAGTTCGCCGCACAGATGATGGGGGTCGATACCGTCCGCACTCGAACCAACGTGTTTGTGCTGTCGGCCATGTTCGCTTCGCTGGCCGGCAGTCTGTTTGCCCACCAGCAGGCGTTCGTGAGTCCGGATTCGTTCGGTTTTGGTTTCTCGATTGAGATCGTGACGATGGTAGTGCTGGGCGGGATGGCATCGACTTTCGGCGCGGTATTTGGTGCCATCGTCCTAACCCTGTTGCCAGAAACCCTGGTGGTGTTCGAGGATTACGAGATGCTGGTCTACGGGGCCATCTTGATGGGCGGAATGATCTTTATGCCGCAGGGGCTGTTCGTGTTTATCGCCCAAAAGCTGCGAGCGCTGCTGAAACGCTTTCGAGCCTCGGATAAGACGGTAGAGAAATCTCAACAACAGCGGGAACCGTTGGAGTGTGACTCATGAGTCTGTTGCAAGCGACACATCTGGATAAGTACTTTGGCGGGGTCGCTGCGGTCACCGATCTTAGTTTCGAAGTTCAGAAAGGGATCATATATTCGGTGATCGGCCCTAACGGCGCAGGTAAGACGACCCTGTTCAACATGCTTTGTGGCTACTATGTACCCAGCGGTGGCTCCATCAGCTTTTCTGGGAAGAGTCTGGATAGGCTGGAAACGCATCAGATCGCCGCTTTGGGGATCTCCCGCACCTTCCAGAATCTGCAAGTATTTTACAACATGACGGTGCTTGAAAATGTCATGGTGGGTTGTCATCTACGTACCCACACCGGTCTGATCAAGGCAGCATTAAGATTGCCTTCGGTGGTAAGAGAAGAACGCCAGGTGCGGGAATGGTCGATGGACGCGTTGGAGGTTTGTGGGCTGGCACATCTGGCCGAGCGGGAGGCAGGATCGTTACCCTATGGAGAACTTAAAAGGCTCGAAATTGCCCGTGCCCTGGCGTCGAATCCTGAGTTTTTGGCGATGGATGAACCTGCGGCCGGACTCAACGATACCGAAACTGTGGAGATGCGCGAGCTGATCCTGCGTCTTAAAGACAAGGGGATCACTATCTTGCTGGTCGAACACAATATGGGCCTGGTGATGCAGATCTCTGATCGCGTGCTGGTGTTGGGATTCGGATGCTTGCTGGCCGAAGGTACCCCGCAACAAGTGCAGAATAACCCCGTCGTGATTAAAGCCTATCTGGGCGAGGATGTTTGATATGGCAACACAACCGCAATCACAACCGATATCGCCATTTCCAGCCGCCGCAGCTGAACCCTCGTTAAAGGTCGAAGGGTTGGCCAGCCACTACGGGCCGGTTCAGGCGATTGCGGATATCAGTCTTGTGGTGTATCCCGGTGAGCTGGTGACCATCGTCGGTGCCAACGGGGCTGGAAAAACGACTTTGCTGCATACCCTGTCGGGGGTGCAGCCCGCCAGTGCTGGAAAGGTGATCTTTGAGGGGCGAGATATCACCAATATGACCGCGCATAAAATTACCGCGCTGGGGATCTGCCACTCCCCCGAGGGAAGGCAGGTGTTCGCGCCCCTGAGTGTCGAGGATAATCTGCTCCTGGGGGCGTTTTCTCGGCGTGAAACTAAAGCCGTCATCGGGACCGAGATCGAACATATTTATACCCTGTTTCCGGTCCTCAAAGAGAAACGTTGGCAGGCCTCAGGCACGCTTTCCGGAGGTCAGCAGCAGATGCTTGCTATAGGTCGGGCGATGATGGGAAAACCCAAACTGTTGCTGCTGGACGAGCCTTCGATGGGGCTCTCTCCACTGTTGGTACAGGAGATCTTTCGAGTGATTCAGGACTTAAATGGTCAGGGCGTCACTATCTTGCTGGTGGAACAAAATGCCCGCGCTGCGCTGAAGATTGCCGACCGCGGTTATGTGTTGGAGTCTGGGCGGGTGGCGCTATCCGCCTCTGCGGAGGAGCTGCTTCATGATGAATCGGTACAAAAGGCCTATCTGGGCCATTGAGTCAGGTTATGGTCGTTTTTAGACCGACTAAATTTCGGTTATAGAGGAATCACCCGATGTACGTAGAAACGATTATGACCGCTGCTGTGGTGACGGTCGAAGAACATACCAAGATAAGCCATCTGGCCGGATTGATGCAGGCCAAGCGGATACGCCATATGCCGGTGGTCAACGCCGATGGCTGTTTGAAAGGGATCCTGTCGCACCGCGATGTACAGAAAGCCTCACCGTCGGATATCACCACGCTGTCAGCGGGGGAGGTTAACTATCTGCTGTCAAAATTGACCGCCAAGGACATCATGCACCGCAATGTGGTGTCCTGCTCGCCCACGACGCTGGTCGAAGATGCGGCCTGTCTGATGCGTCAGCATACCATCGGCTGTTTGCCGGTGGTTGACGCTGACAGGGTGGTGGGGATCATCACCAGTGTTGACCTGCTAGACTTTTTCCTCGATATCACCGGTTGCTTGGAGAAGGATGCGGCCCGGGTATCGATTTGCCTGCAGGACCAAAAAGGGGTGTTATCAAAGTTGTTGACCTGTCTGGATGAGTTGGGCGGCTATGTCGTCAGTGTTATGACTCCGCAGCGCCAGGACACGGATGAAACCGGTATCCGTACGGTGAT
>CAXBEA010000030.1:0-36602 GCA_963974645.1 uncultured Neptunomonas sp.
TCACAGAAGCCGCCCCAGAAAGGGGTGGGTCCATTTCATTATCCCTGTGGGTCGGCAGCTGAAAGCTCCTGCAACAACAGCACTTCCCACATCCCTGTGGGTCGGAATTTATTCCGGCAGTGCGACCAGGGGCCTTTGTCGGGCTAAAGCCCAACCCACAAATAGACGGCAGCACCATGGCTGAGCTTTGTAGATGATTAGCCTTGAGCGCTTAGACAAGCGGCCCGCTAAGACAGATCGAGCAGCATCGCGGAGGGATCCTCCAGATACGACTGCCACAGCAAGCTAAAGCGGGCGATGGTGCCACCGTCGATGATCCGGTGATCGCCGGACCAACTGATATTCATCAACGACCGTGCCACCACCTCACCCTGAGCGTTGAAACGTGGCAGGGTCTGGGTTTTGCCCAGCGCGACAATCGCCACCTCGGGCGGATTAACCACCGGCGAAGCGTAGGTGCCTCCCAGCGCGCCGATATTGGAGATACTGATCGTCCCTCCCTGCAGGTCTGCAGGCGAGACCCGGCCCGAACGCGCAGCTTCGGCAAGGCGGGAGACCTCCTGGGCAATCTGGAGAATGTTCAGGGTTTCAACCTTCTTGATATTGGGCACCATCAGACCCATTTTGGAATCCACCGCCATGCCGATATTGCAGTGTGGCTGGTAGTGGATCTCGGTGCAGTCCGCATTAACCTGACTGTTGAGGATTGGAAACTCCTGCACCGCCAGCGCCAGCGCCTTCATGATAAAGGGCATCAGGGTCAGTCGAATCCCCTGCTTCTCGGCCTTGATCTTTAGCTGCGCCCGCAGCGCCAACAACGCCGTGACATCGACCTCGTCACCGTAGGTGAAGTGAGGAATGGTCGATGCAGACAGAGTCATCTGCCGCGCCATCGCCGCCTTGATACCGCGAATTTTCTCGACCCGGATCGCCGCAGGCGCCGCACTAGCAACCACTGCAGGGGTGGCTATAACAGCGTCAATCGCTGCGGTCTGCCCTGCCTGTTGCTGCCCTCCCTGTTGCTGAAAGCGCAAAATATCCTCTTTGAACACCCGGCCATTCTTGCCACTACCGGGAACCTGGCTGATATCCAATTCAAACTCGCGCGCAATACGCCGTACCGCAGGGCTCGCCAGCGCCTTGCCAGATGAGGAAGCCAGAGGTTGAGCTATCGACGAGGATGGCGCAGGAGCCGCTGATTGAGAGACCTCAGCAGCCGCGCTGGCCTGCGCTGCAGGAGCAGCAGCTACCGCATCATCAGGCAGCAGTGCGAACAGCGGCCCATGGACTTTGGCCACCTCACCCTGGGCAAAGTAAAGTTTGGTCACCACACCCGCACGCGGTGCGGGAATCTGCACCAGCGCCTTGTCGGTCATCACATCGACCACCGGCTGATCCTCCTCGAGCCGATCACCTTCGGCCACCAACCACTCGACCACTTCACACTCGATGATCCCTTCGCCGATATCCGGCAGAATAAAATCAACCGTGGCGGCTGTCGCTGTAGCTAATGGATCAGCTAATGGAGCAGCTACTGGAGCAGCAACAGATGGAGCGTTAACCGATGGAGTAGTGGCCGGTATAGTAGCGGCTGGAGTCGCAGCTTGAGGCGCCGCAACTGCGCCGTCCGTCTCTTCATCCATGTCAACTGCAAACAGCGGTGAATGCACCTTGGCGCTATCGCCCTGCTGGTAATAGAGCTTGGTCACTCGGCCCGCGTGCGGTGCCGGAATCTGCACCAACGCCTTGTCGGTCATCACATCAGCTACCGGCTGGTCCTCTTCGATTCGATCGCCTTCGGCAATCAACCACTCGACCAACTCGCACTCAACTATCCCTTCGCCGATATCTGGCAGAATAAAATCTTTAATCATCGCCCCACACCCCTAAAAATTTACGCTGGTCTTAATCGCTTCAAAGATCTTCCACTGGTCCGGGATATACTCCTTTTCCAGCGCTAGCGGGTAAGGCACATCTAGCCCTGCTACGCGTGCGATCGGCGCTTCGAGGTGGAGGAAACACTGCTCCTGGACGGTCGTTGCTATCTCTCCCGCAAAGCCACCCGTTATGGGCGCTTCATGGCTGATCAGCAGACGGCCGGTTTTCTTTACCGACGCCACCACTGTGTCAACATCCCAAGGCAGAATGGTACGCAGGTCGATCAGTTCGCAGGAGATACCCTCCTTATCGGCCAATTCAGCCGCCAGTTCGATATATTCCATCTGCGCGCCCCAGGCTAACAGGGTGATATCGCTACCTTCGCGTACGACTTCAGCCTTACCCAGTGGCAGTTCATAATCCTCCTCAGGCACTTCACCCACCGACGCACGATAGATCCGTTTGGGCTCAAAGAAGATCACCGGATTGGCATCACGAATCGATGCCAGCAACAGCCCTTTGGCCTGGTGCGGGTTACGTGGCACCACGACCTTCAGACCCGGTGTGTGGGCAAAATAGGCTTCGGGCGACTGGGAGTGGTAATGGCCCCCGGCAATACCGCCGCCGTAGGGGGTCCGTATGGTCAATCCACCGACATCAAACAGGTTACCGGAGCGGTAGCGAAATTTGGCCGCTTCGTTAACGATCTGGTCAAACGCGGGAAAGATATAATCGGCAAACTGGATCTCGGCAACAGCCACCGACCCCTGCGAGGCCAGACCGTTGGCAAAACCGATAATTCCCTGCTCGACCAGCGGGGTGTTAAAGCAGCGCGCCCGGCCATATTTTTCCTGCAGGTGGCTGGTGGCACGAAAGACACCGCCAAACACACCCACGTCTTCGCCAAAACAAACCACCCGCTCGTTGGCGGCCATGGCGATATCGAGGGCGTTGTTAACCGCCTGTAACAGATTCATTTTAGCCACGGTTCACCCCCTCAGGTGCATCATCAAGTTGTGCGGCAGATTTGGGGTAGACCTCAGGATAAAGACGGATATGCGCTTTGAGATCACGCAGCTGCTGCTGCAGATGGGGCGGTGGGGTGTCGTAGACATCGGTGATCATCTCGTCGATATGCGGCCGGCCCACCTTCTCGGCTTTCTTCATCGCCGCCATTACCGCCTGACGATCGGCTTCAAACAGCGCTTTATCTTCTTCTTCGCTCCACCAGCCTTGCTGCAGCAGCCAGTTTTTCATCCGCAACAACGGATCCAGGTCGCGCCACTTGGCTTCTTCGGTTTTGCTGCGATAACCCGAGGGATCATCGGAGGAGGAGTGTGCCGCCAAGCGGTAACTCATCGCCTCAAGCAACACCGGTTCGTTCTGTTCCACTGCAATCTTGCGCGCCTGGCGGGTCGCTTCGACCACCGCCAAAATATCGTTGCCGTCGACACGGATCGTGTGCATGCCGTAACCGAGCCCACGTGGGGCGATGCCGTCACCGGCAAACTGCTCGCTGGAGGGGGTCGAGATCGCATAACCGTTGTTACGGCACAGGAAGATCGCCGGCACTTTGAGCACCGAGGCCATGTTCAGGGCCGCATGGAAGTCGCCTTCCGAAGCCGCACCCTCGCCAAATACAGCCACGGTGCAGTGGCCTTCGCCCGCCAGCTTCTGCCCATAGGCATAGCCGGTTGCCTGCGGCAGCTGAGTTGCCAGGGGTGAAGAGATGGTCATGTAATGGAGTTTTGCAGAACCGTAGTGGATCGGCATCTGCCGGCCCTTGCCGTAATCCAGCGCATTGCTGAACAGCTGATTCATAAATTCGTCGAGACTGAAGCCGCGGTAAACAAGCGCGCCCTGCTCGCGGTACTGGGCCATGATCATATCTTGATCATCGAGTGCGGCGGCAAAGCCGACCGTGGTCGCTTCCTCGCCGGTAGACTGCATATAAAAACTCAGTCGTCCCTGACGCTGTGAAGCCAGGCCGCGCTCATCGAGCATCCGGGTCCGGACCATGGTGCTGTAGATACGAATCGCCAGTGCCTGATCGATCTCAGGTGCCTGGGCATTCTTGTAGAGGCTGCCGTCCTGTTTCAACACCTTATAGGTGGGAATACTCAGGGCGTCGCCACGGATAAACTGGGGCTTATGGATAGCCCGGCTAGTCGCTGTGCTCATACTGTCCTCTTTGTTGTTGTAATCGAGGCTTAAGATCATTTCCGGCCACTGGGTAAGTTGCCGTATCTAACTATAGTCCCAGCTGGGTAAGCTTGAGAGCCGATCTTTTTAAACTAAATTTTACGTCGTGTAAAGTTTTTTCAACATAACAGATTTCTGCATCCATCTTGAGATGCACGATAAAAACCATTTTTCGCTAACAAAAATTACTCTTTGCTAAAAAGGACAGGGGCTCGATGCGGATACAGACTGACCGCTCAGCGGGTGTTCGAACTCGATTGTTGTCGCATGCAACATCAGCCTTTCAGCCATAAAAAACGCCGCATCGCTGGCATAGAGATCGCAGCCGAGAATGGGATGCCCCAGCTCTCGACTATGGATCCGCAATTGATGCGTACGTCCAGTCAGGGGTTCAAACTCGACCCGGGTCGAGCACTGCTGCGGCAACCGCTCCAACACCCGGTAGCGGGAAACAGCCTGCTTACCGGTCTCCTGGCAAATTTTCTGCAACGGGAAATTAGGCCGGTCTTTGGCGATCGGCAGATCGATGCTACCGGCATCCTCGATCACAGATCCGTGCAACAGTGCCTGATAGGTTTTTTTGATCGTACGTGCCTGAAACTGTTTGGTTAGCTGGCCATTAATCGGTTTATTCAGGGCCACGATCATAATCCCCGAGGTACCGAAATCCAAGCGATGCACCAGCGTCGCGGTGGGATATTCCTGCACCAGTCGAAAGTGCACCGAATCTTTGTTGAGCGGATGCTGACCCGACAGGCTCAGTAGTTTGCTTGGCTTATTGATCAGCAGCAGATCCTGATCCTGATACAGGATCTCGATCTGCTCTTCACAGCGGGGAACGATAAAGGGGTCGGCTTGAGATTGCATAGCAGATTGTCACTTACAGAGCGGACGGCCTGAGAAGATAGCATGCTAGAGCCCCCTGTTTCAGCCACTACGATAGCCAGTACGGCAGCCAGTACAGCAGCCAGTTGGTGACCCTGCAACAGACCTCCTGGACAAACAGAGCAACCCCTATCCGGCTATTGGAAAGAAACTGCTCGACCAGACGATCGGCCAGCGGGTTCTCAGACCTAGATCGCCGGTCGTTTGCCCCCGGCCTCTCATCCTCTCGAACTCAAATTCAGAAGGAGGCATGGGCGCATAAGCATTCTAAGTCAATCACATACGCACATGATGAATGAATCAAAGCACGGTGCTTCTGCTCGGTGAGTGTACTGGGTCATCGTTTGACGGCCCAAGGCGACGTAAAATACCCACCTGGCTTAGAGCGCGAATCAACGGTCTTATCTCTTGCTTTTTCCCATTCCATTTAACCCTTGCCTTAGTTCAAAATGGTATGCGGCAGGCATCTGGACAGGTCCTGGGTAATCAGCCCCGCATCCTCTCGGATAGAGATTCCAGCCGGTTCGTCATCGACCAGCCAGGAGCCGATCAAGGTGTAGTTGTCACCGAACTTTGGCAGCGGGTAATAGGCTTGATAGATAAAGCCCTCTTCGCCATAGGGGCCATCACTCTGTTCGATGGCCGCACCGTTCTTGAGGATGCTGATATTGGCCCCCTCACGGGAATAAATTGGCTTTTTGACCAGCGGCATCGTTGCGGCCTGACTCAATTGATCCTCGAAAAAGGCCGGCAGTAGATTGGGATGACCGGGGAATAACTTCCACAGCATCGGTAACAGCGCCTTATTGGAGAGGATGCTGCCTTTCCATATAGGTTCCAGAAACTGCACATCTGCGCTCAGGGTCAGTCCTGCGTATGCTTCGCGCAGCATAAATTCCCAGGGGTAGAGTTTGAACAGCCAAGTGATCACCCGGCTGTCCAGATCGGTCAAACAGTCACCCTCTCCGTGGCCTATGTCCTCAATGAAAACGAACCGGGTTTCTATGCCCGCCGCTTTAGCGCAGTCCTGCAGATAGGTGACGGTTCCCAGATCCTCCTCGGTCTCCTTGCAGCAACTCAGGTGCAGCACCTGGCCGGGGCGGCGAATTTTGAGGGCTAAAAAGCGTTGAATAAGCTTCTCTTGCAATGAAGTAAACTGGTCGGATGGTCGAGGCAGCGCCCCGCGATCCACCTGCTGCTCCAGCCATAGCCACTGCCAGAAACCGCTCTCATAGAGCCCGGTCGGGGTGTCGGCGTTGTTCTCGTAGAGTTTTGCCGGATTCACACCGTCGTAAGCCAGGTCGATACGCGAATAGAGGCTCGGCTCTTTGTCTCGCCAGGATTGGGCTATCCGGTCCCAGTAGGGCTCAGGGATCTGGAAGCGCTGCATCAATTCATCGCTGCGCAGCACCTCATCGACAACGGCCAGGCACATCTGATGAATCTCGGCTGTAGGTGCCTCTATATCCTGTTCGATCTGCTTGAGCGTGAACTGGTAATAGGCGCTTTCATCCCAATAGGGTTCACCGTACATAGTGTGAAACCTAAACCCATACTGTTCAGCCAGCGCTTTCCAGCCGGGGCGCTGTCGAATCGGCATTCGTAGCACGATTTACCCCCCCCAGCCGCCAGAGCGGCTGCCACCCCAGGATGATTTGGCCGCGGCTTTGGAACCAAATCCACCACGTGAAATGGTGCGGGTTACCCTGGGCTTTGACTTGAATGCATCTGGATCCACCTTGACATTACTCACCCGAGAATTTCGAGAATAATCCCCATAGCGCTTACCATCGGCGCCGTAGTAGCCGCCGTACAGGTTGCCATAACCGGTATAGACCGGTGAAGAGTAGCGGCGTCCGTCAAGCATCTGGCCGAGCATAAAGCCACCGAGTGCCGGCATAAACCAATTGTTGCCACTCCCGTCGCGGCGTACTTCGCAGTTACCGAATTCGGCGGCACAATCATTATTGGAACGATATTTTGGGGCGGTTGCTTCAGATTCGGTAACAGCACGCTGATAGGCCGCTTCGCACACATCCGCTTCACCCGGATTGTCATTTTTGCAATCGTCGATGCTGGGGTAAATCTTGGCGTCGATTTCATTGCCGCCGCAACCGGCCAGTGCGATGACGCCACCGATGGCAGCTGCCAGCTTGGCTGCGCTATACAGCGGCTGCTTACGCATCTGTTGTAGGTCAATCTGTTTGGTTCGTTTCATCGTGTCGACTCCCTGCTGTTCCTAAGAGGTACTATCAAATAAGACATACAGGCTAATAAGACATACAGGCTGCATTGAGCAGACCGATAGACACCGAAACACAACCCAGCATGATGCCCGCAGCAACCTCATCCTGTTCGATCCGTTCCACGATGCGAGGCATGAAACCAAAGCGAACAATCGCGAAGGCTAACAGCTGGGCGATGAGGGCTACGATGGCCCAGATAATGAAGTCGACCACGCCCGCCGAGTTTGCTGCCGCCCCTGCCACAGCGATGGAGAAACCGATAATCGCCCCGCCGAATGCCCAGGCCGCCGCAGTACTCTGCTTCTCTTTGATCAGCATCCATTCATCGTGAGGGGTTACCTTGGTGTACAGCACCTTGAAGAGCAGCAGAGAAGCCAGGCTCAGTGTGAAGTACAGCGCAAAAGGTAACAGGCCAGATAGTGATAGCATAATTGTATCCATGTGTTGCTCCTTGGGGGCTGAGATTTAAACATTATTGGGGGGCTAACCGATCACTTCGAAATCGGTGCTGCTGAGGTTGATGCCGGTACTGACCACCCGACATCGCTCGGCACGATTATCGACAATCTGTTCCTCACCGGACACCAGCAGAAACTCATAGAGTTCGTCATTCAGCGGCCGTTCGTAGAGCATAACAAACTGGTCGGTCTCGGACGCCGCTTCTGTCTCGGTATAGGTTGTTTCGGTCATGGCGACCGGCGGGCAGTCTCCCACAGCAACCCAGACGCGCGCAAATAGCTGACCTTCGAAATCATACGTCGAACGGCTAATCCCCGATCGTAACAGTTCATTCCAGTCATGGTCAGAACCGACGCTCTGGGTCTCGAAGAAATGCAACAGCTTCACATCACTGACATGCTGCTCATCCATGCCGCCGCTTAAGACCACCTGAAAGAAGCCGTCGTCATCGGTGTAGTAGCGAAGGATGGTGTTGGACTCATCCAGTTTGACCACTCCAACCGCCTGGATCAACTGTACCTTGGCGATACTGTCGGTGATCAACTGGTCGTCGAGCAGACGCAGTTTAAGCTCATTGAGTTCAACCGCACCGCCCAGCCGAAACCCCAATATTTCAGGGGCAGCGCTGGCCGGATCGGACGCTGCGGCCGGAGCCATTTTTTGTTTAATCCAATCCAGCATTAGCGGCTGCTCCAGTCGAATTTATCGATACGTTCATCGGCAATATAGTGGATTCGATCCCCGGCGTGGATAGGCAGGTCCATCGCCGGATTGACCATCAGCGAATCGGGACCGTCGGGCTGCAATCCAATGACGGTCGCCTGATAGCGCAGCTTGAACAGTAAAAACAGATCGCTTACACAAAGCGTTGCTATCGCTTGGGGCACCCTCACCGAATATTGGGTCATGCCTTTATCAACATTCAGTAGCTCATGGTGCAGCGCGCTGGAACCGGGATCTGCGGCAGCCTTGGCCAACATTTCTACGGACACTGAAGGGATGCACTCGACACTGGGACAGTGCCCCTTCAACAGTCGGGCAATAGCATCATCGTTGAAGTAGGCCAGGATACGCGCTCCGGGGTTGTGCTGGTAGCAGAACATAGCGGTGGTGAGGGTGATGTCATCGAGCGGTGTGTCGATCAGGATGGTGGCGGCCTCGCCGATATTGGCCCGCAGCATCTCTGACTCATTGTTAAAGCTAGACACCCGGGCAAAGCCGATCTGGTCTGGTAGGGGGTTGCTGTCTAGTTTGTCGACGTGCGCACAGAGCACTAGGTTAGCCTTTTCTGACGACCCGGCCTCACGTAACAGCAGCTGAAGTAGCTGGAGGGTACGAGGACCGTTGTAACCAATCACCAGCGTGTGACCCGAGCGGTGTAGTGGGCTCATGCCTTTCAAGCTCCTTTGAAAATACTGAATGATCGCTGCCGCAGTACGGCCGACGACCAGGCCCCAGATCATCAATCCGAAGGGAATCACCCAGCAGCTGATAACCCACATACCGGCGGGGGTCGTGGCGGAGTAATCGCCATATCCGACGGTGCTGGAGGTGACGACCAGAAAGTACCAGAATAGAGCCAGTGACCCCTGAGTGACCGGTTCCTGGGCCCAGTAGAGACCGGCAAAACTGACTAGGATATAGCCGGCCAGCGCCATCAAGACGCTGTGCCAGCTGAGGCTGGTCAGTTGATGAAAGAGCTTGCGGACCAGCCGGGTGACAATGGGCATCAGGCGTTAACCCTAGGTGGCTTGTTTGGCCTTGAGGCGTGCAAGAACGTTGCTGGCCCCGCCGGCGCCGGTGATGCCCGCGCTTTTAAGTTTGGCCTCAAGGCCACTACCGTCTTCGTCGGACGCCATCTCACGCGCCGCCTCGATCTCTGCGTTGCGGTGGGCCTGCTTGCCCTTTATCCGTTCCAGTGATTCGGCGGCGGTTTTCATCCGAGAGTTGGTGTTTAGGTGGCGGGACGAAAGGCTCTCCTGCGCTTTCTGCACCGAAGCGGTGGCCTTTACCGTATCCACCTGTTGCTGCATCAGTCGAAGGTTGTTTTTCGAATCTTTCAGGGATTTACGCAGCTGGATCACCGAGGCTGAGACCTGGTTGAGGAACTGCTGCTCTGCATCCAGCTCGGATTCCAGTTGGCTGATCTTCTCTGCCACTTCCATCGCCAGGACCTCATCGCCTTTTTCCAGCGCCTGAACGGCATAGCCTTCGTGTTCGGTGATGGCTTTTTGCAGGTCGGCGACCTTGTGCTGAGTCAGTTTCTCTTTCGCTACGATTGAGGTCAGAGACTGCTCCGATTTACGAATCTCCTCGCGGGTCTCGCGCATCTCCTGATCCAGGATAGTTAATGCTTGCGAATCGGCTACCGATTCGGCGGCCTCGTTGACGTTGCCCTTAAGGGCAGAAAATAATCTTGTCCAAACGCTCATATTGAGCCTCCTATCGCTATATCAGGTCTACCCATCAGGCTGAGATGGATGCGGGTTCTGTCAGGAACTCTTCAAAAAACTCCAACATCCCTTCGATGTTTAGAAACAGGGTGTCGATCTCGATCATCACTGTCTCGGCTTTGGATTCTGACGACAAGGCCCCAAAGGCGGCGTAGTACTCCTTATCGCCAATCGTGGTAATACCGAGGGTGGTGAGTGGGAAGACGTTTTTGTGGGTGCGCAGTATCAACGCATCAAAAGCTGCGGTATCGCGAATCTGAGCAACAGGGCAGAGCAGAGACTCTACCAGTAGCTGCTCGCCACTGACGGTTATAAACGCATCGATACCATCTTCATTGCTGATAAAGATAGCGTCCCCCTCTTTTGAAACACTCAGGTCTTGCTGCTTTTCCAGTAGTGTATTCAGTTCGTCCAGGCTCCAGGCCATATCACTTTTCCTCATTTGTGGAACACAAAGGCAGAATTTACCATAATTTCATTGGGCATTGGTGTCAATGTATAAGTTTGTATTTGTGACTCATAGTTCACAAATGCAAGTTTATCTTGACTGATCGAGCGCTTTCTCGGAGCATTAAGTCTAAATCACGATCATGAATATTTCCGCTTTGCTAGCAAGGGTTACTTAACATGAGAGATGAGCCACCCAGACGCGTACAGTTCCTTAACAGTCCTCAGTGGGCCGCTACGGTGCGCTCCCTGATTCGGTCAGAGATGCAAAAGAAAGGGGTGGACTATGCCACGCTCAGTCTGCAGCTGAGTGCGATAGGCACCCAGCAGACACCGGATAACCTGCGCCAGAAGGTCTCACGGGGCATCCTGGGAGCGCAACTGTTGTTGCAGATTTTGTATGTACTGAAGGTTCGCAATGTCAGTTGGGAGTTGATTGAAGAGCTACAGGAGGCGGGGAAGCCGGAACGCTCCGATGGTTGAAGCGCTGAAAACAAGGCTGCAGATTGCTACGTCCTTACTGGTGCTGATCTGGGTAATCTTTCTGATCGAGGCGATCATCCCGGGATTCGACTTGCGCACTTGGGGCATTCTTCCCCGGCATGTTTCGGGATTGTTTCCCGGTATTATTGCGGCCCCGCTGCTTCATGGCGGTCTATGGCACATCGTGGCCAATAGTATCCCGTTATTCGTTTTATCTTTCCTTGTCAGTCTTCATGGTGGCGGGCGTCTGCTGCGCGTAGGTATTACCGTCACTCTGGTCGGAGGGTTATTGGTCTGGTTGTTTGGTCGTAATGCCTACCATATCGGCGCCTCGGGTCTGGTCTTTGGGCTTTGGGCCTACCTGCTAGCCTATGGGTACGTCAAACGAGACCTGAAAGCTATTGTTATTGCCATGGCGGTGTTTATTTTCTATGGAGGAATGGTCTTTGGGTTTCTGATGAGCACCCCGGGAGTCTCTGTTGAATCGCATATCTTCGGGGCTTTGGCTGGCGTGCTGTGCGCTATTAAGGATGGCTGTTCAAAACCTAAAGCGACAACAAGTCTGTCGAATTAGCAATCATACCCATAGATAAGGGACGGTCTAATCAAGTCCTCACAGACCGCCTTACCACGCAACCTTGGCGCGGAGACTGGCCTTCGATCGCTCTATAGCTCGGTTAATCTTATCGATGCCAGTGCGCTTCTTCATTGCCCTAATACGTCCTGGCCGTTCTGCAAACTGGCGCATGGAAGCTATTTCACTGAGCTCTTCTTCCATCGTTGGATCGCTTAGGCAGTACCATTGCTGCAAGCAGTGAATACGCAGCATGGTGCTCAGAGCATAAGGACGGCGACCATTACCTGCCTTAGGATAAAACGGTTCAATGATCGATTCGAAACGATCCCATGGAATGGATCGATCCATCTCATCCAGGAAAATCTCACGACGTGTGCGCTTACGTTTGCGGTGATGCTCAGCGTCTGAAAAGCTGAGTTGATCCAGGGTCGGTCTCGGTAAAGAAGTGAAACGCTATTGTGCCAGATCAGACGGACTTGATCAGAGAGTCCCTAAAAAGGTCTGCCGCTCGCCGTGGCAAACCTTTTTTAGCCCCACATTTTTTCTTGCCCCCCGTTTAAATCGACAGCAGTGCCTTTTTTATATCGGTAGCAGCACCTTCAGTGACAAAAAAGCCAAATGGCGCGCCTGGGTTGGCGTTCACACCCATACAACCGCTACCGCTAAATTAGTAAAACCTCCTCCACGTGGTAGCGACCCTAAAACCATGCTAATTGTATGAATTACGATTCCAAACCCTCCGGGCAACTTGATTAGGGTCAAGTTCAGTATCCATGTCTGATGGAATTGATCGAGATCAAGTTTACACGAGATAAGAAGCATACTATTTCGTATGGCTCACCGGGTCACACCCCAGTCCATAACTTCAGGCCTCATTTACAGGAATTGAAGGGATAAAAGGGATGGCAACATGACTGGGCCAGTACCTAGGATATTCTTAGTTTTAACAACGACAATAAATCGTTATGAGGTCACCATCTATGAAACGCGCTAAATTAGGACTGTCTACTCTGGCTTTAGCCATGGGTTTAAGTGCAGGGGGAGCAATACAGGCGGCGACTACAGCGCCAACGTTGTCACCCGCTGAGTTTGAGAAGGCACAAACGATGTACTTCCAGCGCTGCGCCGGTTGTCACGGCGTCTTGCGTAAAGGGGCTACCGGTAAAAATCTGGAACCTGAAAACACTCTTAAGAAGGGCACCGATCGTCTGGCTCGTATCATCGAGCTGGGCACCGAAGGTGGCATGAATAACTTCGACGATATCTTCTCTAAGGATGAGATCGTAACACTAGCCAAGTTTATTCAGATGGAGCCACCCATTCCCCCAGAGATGTCTCTGGAGATGATGAAGACCCACACCAAGCAGTTCGTCGCTCTGAAAGACTACCCAACCAAGCCAATGCATGGGCGTAACTGGGAAAACTTCTTCGTTGTTATCGAGCGTGATGCCGGTACAGCCGCGATCATCGACGGCGATACCAAAGAGATCGTTACTCACATCGATACCGGTTACGCCGTACACGTAATCAAGGGCACCGAGCACCACAAAACGCAGCATCCAAAGGATGCCGTGGGCCGCTTCTGGTACACCATCGGTCGTGATGGCAAAGTCAACAAGATCGACCTGTGGCAGACGCCTGAGAAGATGCTGGTTGCTGAAACCAAGATGGCATACGACGCACGTGACATCGCTGTTTCCGGCGATGGCAAGTACGTAATTGCCGGTGGTTACTGGCCTCCACACTTCGTCATCATGGATGCCGAAACCCTCGAGCCACTGAAAGTGGTTTCTTCACGTGGCATCAATGTCGACGGCGAGTACGTTAACGAAGCCCGTGTTGCTGCAATCTACACCACACCAAATGAACCGACCTTCATTGTGGCCATTAAAGAGCTGGGCCAGATGTGGCAGGTTGATTACACCGACCTGGCAAACCTGCGGATCGAGCAGATCGACTCTGCTAAGTTCCTGCACGATGGTTTCTTCGACCCCAGCGGTCGTTACTTCCAGATCGCTGCGAACGCCTCTAACAAGATGGTCGTAATCGATACCAAAGAGCGCAAGCTTGAGAAGATGATCGACGTTGCCAAACTGCCTCACCCGGGTCCTGGTGCTAACTGGATCGACAAAGAGTGTGGTCCTGTCGGTGGTACGACCCACCTGGGCGAAGGCTCTGTTTCTGTCTGGGGCAACGATCCAATGGGTCACCCTGACCAGGCGTGGAAGCTTTGCTACGAAGTGGAAACCGACGGTGCTGGTGTCTTCATCCGTACTCACGAGACGTCTCAGTACGTTTGGGCTGATCAGTTGAAGCACCCTGAGCCAGAGGTTCAGCAGAGTGTTCAGGTATTCGATAAGAATACTCGTAAAATCGTTAAGACCATCCGCGTTACCGAAGAAGAAGGTAAAGCAGCTCTGCACATGGAGTTCAATCAGGATGGTTCTGAGGTTTGGGTCTCTGTCTGGAACCGTAAGGATGCCCGCAACCCCACCGGCGAAATCGTTGTCTACGATGCTAAGACTCTAAAAGAGAAGACTCGCATTAAGGGCCTGACCACGCCAACGGGTAAGTTCAACGTATTCAACCGTGTTAATCACAAGACCTGATTAATCGATTGAGCGTTATCAACCGGAGGGGCTAACCCCTCCGGTTTTTCCACCCCAAATGATTATCGTTTTGGTCATTTCATTTCCGCGCGCTGAGAGGTTTTTATGCCGCATGCATTTTCTAAACTGTTATCTCGCAAGATAATACTGGGCACCTCGGCAGGGGTTGGCCTGATTTTTATGTTAGTTGGCGTGATTTTCTGGGGCGGTTTCAACACAGCAATGGAAGCTACCAATACCATGGAGTTCTGTATTGGCTGTCACGAAATGAAGGATAACGTCTACAAAGAATACAAAGAGACGATCCACTACCAGAACCGTAGCGGCGTACGGGCTGTCTGTTCCGACTGCCACGTCCCACGCGACTGGACCTACAAGATGATCCGTAAGATCAAGGCCAGTAAAGAGGTTTGGGGGAAAATCACCGGGGTTATTGATACCCGCGAAAAATTCCAGGAACACCGCATCGAGATGGCTGCCCGTGAATGGGCTCGGATGAAGTCCAATGACTCACGCGAATGCCGTAACTGCCACGATTTCAAGACCATGATGCCGGAGAACCAAAAACCACGGGCACGCATGCAACACATCAATGCGATGACCGCCGGTAATACCTGTATCGACTGTCACAAAGGTATTGCCCACGAAAATGTTCACGATCAGCTCAGCGACAAAGAGATGCAGGAACTGAGCAAGCCTAATCCAGAGAATGCGATCGAACTGCCACAGCATTGGAAAGACTTCTTAGCCAAAGAGGAAGCCGACAAGCTACAGCAACAGGCTGACAAGATGGCTGCCATTGAGGCTATTAAAGCGGCTAAAGCCCTGGCCGCTGAAGAAGCTGCCAAGCAACCGAAGCCGGTTGCTTCGGCAACAGCCGCAGCCAAGCCAGCAGCCTCCTCGATCGATTGGGATCTGGCTGTTGATCGCACCGTTACGGTGTTCTTCCCAGGCCAGACCTCGATCGAATGGGTTATGCGCGGTAAAGACCATGGTGGCGCCCGTCCGGTCAAAGCCGGCGACCGCTGTGTCGACTGTCACGACAAGGAAACCGCCGATATGGGTAAGAAGATCGTCACCGGCAACAAGGACGATGTAGAGCCTACGCCAATCCCAGGCAAGCGCGGCAGCATCCCGGTCTCGGTTAAAGCGGCCAACGACGGTGAGAACCTGTACCTGCGGTTCCAATGGACCGATAGCAGCCACACCCCGGCGCCGTTCGTCGAAGGTGGCAAGATGGATCCGAAGAACCAGATGAAACTGGCACTGATGTTGTCCAACGATAACGTTGAGTACGCGTCACAGGCTGGCTGCTGGGGAACTTGTCACGCCGACCTTGATAGCATGCCGTTCGCACCGGAAGGCCAGCACGTCAGTAAGTACCTGACCGAGAGTCGCACCGATATCGAGATGAAAGGTCGCCGCGGTAAGGCACTGGGCGGCTGGGATAAGCGTAAAGAGGACGGCGATATCAAAGCCGAATTCGACAGCGGTCACTTCATGGATATCCTGCGCTACAAGAGCGGCGAGAACACCACCGAGTCCGGTTACGTACTGGCTGACCGTGTGATGGACCATGACGATATGGTCGAGTTCACCGCCAATAAAGAGGGTGACCAGTGGGTGGTCGAAGTCAAGCGCAAGCTCAACACGGGTAAGGCGGGAGATCTCGTACTGTCAACGGATGCGACCTATAATCTGGGCTTTGCTATCCACGACGACTACACTAACGCCCGTTTCCACCACGTATCGCTCGGTTATAAGCTAGGCTTTGATAATGACGACGCGGAGATTAATGCCACAGCCCAGTAAGAGCCGCAACAACTGACGGAGGACGGGGTTATGATCGCACACAGCCATCATTCACTGCACATGCAACATGCCACTGGTGGCGGGTTCAAAGCCCGCCGCACCCCGCTCTTTCAGGTTCTAGTATTGGTACTGACATTATTCAGTACCAATAGTTGGGCCGAAACTCACCGCATCGAGATCAAGAAGATGAAGTTCTTAACACCGGAACTGACCATCAAGCTGAACGATACCGTGGTCTGGAACAACATTGAAAAGCGCCAGTACCACAGCGTCTGGTTTGAACAAGCGGGCGACCCCGAACCCGATTACTTCTTCCCCGGTGAATTGTATCAACGCAGCTTTGAGCAGTTAGGCTCATTTCCTTATCGCTGCGGCCCCCACCCCGAAATGATCGGTATTATTCACGTCGTTGAGTGATCCAGGTTATTGGGTTATTTTCTTTTTTTCCAAAACGAATCCGTCCGACTACGGCAAAATAAAGGCTCTGTCCCAGTTAACTGTTGTCACCAGTTGCCGGGGCGCTAGCCAAAAAATCGCCTGCAGGCAGGCTCCCACAGGGCTATAGGCAGGGTTTTGTGACCGCAGATCTCACGGCGATCTTCTCGATTCATCACAACGGCAACGGCACTCTGCAGGAGGACACCACTCCCCCATTGTTAACCGATGAAATTCAGACTGAAAAAGGCCCGCAGGAACGAGCCACGGACGGCGAGACTGACAGCTGAGGCAGGATGCCGAATCTGTCTGCCTCAGGCTGAATTTCATAGCGCCGCAGGCGCGTATCACGGTTAGCGGGGGCCGCTTTCTTTGCTTCGGTTTCTTTGTCAGTACAAAGAAATGAAGCCGCCCGGGGAAGGCGGAAATACGGCTTGATGGCAAAACACTAATGCAAAATTAACTACTCGCAACAACTAACTGGGACATAGCCAATAGAAACCGTCAATCGGCACGGTAGCGAGCTGAGCTACAACCGTGCGCTATTCGACTTCCTTATCGATCAGCAACGATAACGACTGTTGATTCCCCTCGGTGAAATCGATCACCGGCGACTTGCCGACCAGATCGCCGGCCAGGGTCTCGTGCGGGGTATTATTGCGGCTGACTTTGACCGCGACCACCACTTGGTCAGACCCAGCCAGGGTCAGATGGGGTAACAGGAAGTCCTGTTCGGTCAGGTCGAGCCGCTGCGGTAGTTGGTCGAGGGTTAGCTTTTTGGACGCCACCGGCACGCGCGAGTCGAGCGGCTTGGCGTAGAGGTACAGTGTCCAGTTATGATGTTGGTACTGTTGCAGGCTGGGACTGAGTTGCAGGTCGACACGGATCATCCGCGGTTGCGCCGTGGCATTCGGCTCTTGTGTAGCAGCAATAAGTGGCTTGGCAGCTGTAGCAGGCTGAATCACTTCTGCCGCCAGCAGCGGAGCGGCGCTGACTAAGGCGGTCAGCAAGCAGGCTTGCAGGGCATGCCGCGTTTGCTGGAGCTGTGTTGGCATCGCAGGCTTCCTTAGTATCCAAGGTTGGCGATGATTGTCACAGCCAACCGGTTGTCATCGCTCACGCCGATGGCGTCTTACCTGCTCACCCTAGTCACGAACCACCGATCAGATCAGTGGCTGGTTCCGGCTGAGTACTTGGTCTTGTTGTGGACGTTGTACTTGCCCGAGGGTTTAACCATCGGCAGCCGTTTGACCTCTTCCAGCGTATTGGCATCGTAGACGATCAACGCACCGTCGTTATCCCAAATACTCAGCAGCGCGTAACGACCGTCTTTGGTGAATTCGACGTGAGCGGCAGTTTTACCCGGTGCCGGTTGCAGCGTCTTGACGATCTCCAGCGTCGATTTGTCGATCACGTGGACTTTATCCTTGTTGGGACCAAAGAACACATCGACCCAGGCATAGGGCGACTGTTCGTGGCTACGCATAAAGAAGCCGGGGCCTTCGGTTTTGATCTCTTTGATGGTTTTCCAGCTTTCCATATCGATAATACTGACCGCGCCCTTCTTCAGGTTAGGGCTGGCCATCACGGTACGGCCCTGATACTCCCAGGTGATACCCGAGCCCAGGTGCGGCATCCCGTCGATATCGAGCGAGCTGACTTCACGGCGTGAGTCGAGCGACAGCACGGTCCCTTTGCCTTCACGCGAGGTGCCCAACAGCAGCGAATAGCTCTGATCGAAAAAGAAGTCATCGAGGTATGTGCGCGACTTGATCCGACGGATCGGGAACGGTTCGAGCTTGCGAGCGTCGCTGGCGTTGTTTTCGTGATCGTGGACCCAACCGGCGTAATCGTCGCCCGGGTCGTCGGCGTAGCTGATCTCCCAGACCTCTTTGGAATCCTTCAAACCGGCAATGAAGCTGTTGCGTGGTGGCGCGGTATAGACCGCACTGACACGTGAGCTGATCATCGCCTTGGGGTCATCGCTGTTCGGATCAGCGGTTTCTGTCTTGATAATTTTCAGCGGTTGCAAATTCTTGGTGTCGAGCACCACCAAACTGTGCGGCAGGTAGTTGGCCACCATGGCGTAGCGGCCATCCCCGGAGACCGCCAGGTTTCGGGTGTTGATGCCAGCACGGATCTCGGCAACCACCTTAAGATTGTAGATGTCGAATTTACTGACCCAACCATCGCGCGAAGCAAAGTAGACATAGCGGCCATCGGGTGAGTATTTGGGGCCGCCGTGCAGCGCGAAGCGGCTCGGGAAGCGGTGGATGGGTTCGAACTTGTCGCCATCGAGCACGGTAACATGGTGATCACCCAGCTCCACCACCATAAATAGGTTCTGCATGTCGGCTTCAAACACCGGCGTATCGGGCAGGCTGCCGGCAGGGTGGTTGATGATCTGGCTGGCCAGCATCTCATCCATGCCCCAGACCGGCATCGTCTCTGGCGGGCGGTAGATATAGCCGGCCAGTTGTTCGATCTGCTTGGTATCAATTTGGTCGCCAAACGCTGGCATCTGGGTGGCCAGCCGACCGTTGGCGATCACCTCGATCGCTTTAGACTGGCGTAAGCGCTTGAGGTTCTGCGGCAACAGCGCCGGTCCCATGGCACCGAGTCGCTCGGCGCCGTGGCATTCGGCGCAGAGCTTTTGGTACAGCGCATCGGTTTGCTCAAACGCAGCGTCTGCCGCTGCCGTACCGACCAGACCAACCGATAGCAGCAGCGGTGCCATCACTTTCGACAGCGCTTTTCGAGCCATCATGCCCGCGCCTCGAGTTTGCTTACCAGGGTTGATCACTGCTGGCCCTCCGTCTCTGTTTTAGCCAGGGCTTGCTGCTTCTTGACCACCGAAGGATGGACGTAAGGGGTCATCACCAAGCGTTGCACATCACTCTCTACGCCAATCTCTTCATCGGTCAGGTAGCAGGCTGGATCTTCGGCCCAGGCATCGCCGGTCAACTGGTAGGCCCGCACGCGGGTGTTGCCACCGCAGATCTTGAGGTACTGGCAACCGCCACAACGGCCGTGGACCGGACGCGGCTGCTGACGGAAACCGGCCATCAGCGGGTCATCGGTTTTCGACCAGATCTCAGAGAACGGTTTATCGCGTACGTTGCCCAGATCGTAGTTCCACCAGAAGGTATCCGGATGCACCGTACCTAGGTTGTCGATGTTGGCGATATGCCTGCCAGAGGCGTTACCGCCCCAGGCTTCGAGGTGCTCACGGATCGCCTCGGCGCGCTCGGGGAACTGCTGTAGCGCCCAGCGGTACAGGTAAACGCCGTCGGCATCGTTGTTACCGGTGACAAACTCACGCTCGTGGCCTTCACGCACATCCTTGAGCGCTTCCTGCAGCAGCAAGTCCAGCGCCTTGCGGGTGGTGATGTGGAAGGCATCGTCGGCGCGGTTTTTGTTACCACGTCCGGCGTAGTTGAGGTGCGACAGGTAGAACTTCTCGATGTTGTTCTCTTTGCTGATTCGGAGCAGTTCGGGCAGTTCGTGGGCGTTGTCTTCGGTCAGAGTAAAGCGCAGGCCGACCTTGATTCCGGCCGCGCGGCACAGCTCAACCGCTTTGAATGAGGCCGCAAACGCGCCCTTCTTCTGACGGAACTCGTCGTGGGTCGCTTCCAGACCGTCGATGCTGATACCGACATAATCGAAACCGACCTCTTTGAGCCGTTCGATCTCTTTCTCGTCGATCAGGGTGCCGTTGGTCGACAGGCCGGTGTAGATTCCCAACGCCTTGGCACGGGCACCAAGCTGGTAGATATCGGGACGCAACAAGGGCTCGCCACCGGACAGAATCAGCGCCGGGACTTTGAACCCTTTCAGATCGTCGAGAACGGTGAGCGCCTCTTCGGTGGTCAGCTCGCCTTTAAAGTCGGTATCGGCGGAGATCGAATAGCAGTGTTTGCACAGCAGGTTACAGCGCCGGATCAGGTTCCAGATCACCACCGGCCCCGGTGGGGTCCCCGGCTTGCGCTGACTACCGGGCTCAACCAATTCACGTACATAGTTTGTTAATCTGAACATCACTATCTCTCCAAATAATTCGATTCGCCGTGCCGCCCTGGCCGACAGGGCGTTATGCCGAGCGTTTAATCCGCATCCCGGTCTTTTTCAAAATTCGTTTACTATCGAGCCGTATGCCGTCGCGCAGGTGTTGTTGCAACAGCTCACGCAACTGCGCCACTTTCTGCTCCACTTCAGCCTCACTGCGGCCGTGGACCATGGCAAACAGGTTGTAACGCCAGAGCGGAAGGTGCCGTGGACGCTCATAACTGTGACTGACAAAGTCCATGGCCCCGACCTGCTTGCCCAACTGGGTGACCTGCTCGTCGGGCACGTCCCACACCGTCATGGCGTTGTACTTGTAACCGAGACGGTAGTGGTTGGGCACCAGTCCGATGCGACGGATCAGGCCGCGATCCATCATCTGTTGTAACCGCTCAATCACCTCGCTCTCGTCGAGTTCCAGTTGTTCAGCGATACGCTGGTAGGGATGCAGGTCAAGCGGCAATCCCTGCTGGGTGGCTTCGATTAGCTGACGATCGGTCGCATCGAGCGCCGACGCATTGCTGGCTGGTTCGGCGGTTGTGTTATGGCTAGTCATGCGTCAAACCTCAGGCCGATGAAGAACTCCTGCAATTTAGGAAACGGGTACGGGCGGATGCCGGTTGCCTGATGCAACTGGTCTAACATCGACTGCGTCTCATCGGCACTTTCACAGGCCAACACAAACCACATGTTGAGTTGGTGATCGCGTTGGTAGTTATGCGCCACTTCGCTGAAGCCATTGACGATCACGTTGACCTCTTCAAAGCGCTCGATCGGAACCTCCATCGCGGTCAGGGTGAACTCTCCACCCATATGCTCGATGTTGAACAGCGGCCCGAAACGGCTCAGTGTGCCATCTGCTAGCATCGCAGCGATCCGCGCCAGCGCCTGCTCGGCAGTCACACCGACCCGCTCGCCGACTACTTTATAGGGGTTGGAACACAGTGGAAAACCACTCTGGTATTCATTGATCAACAACCGGTCGATCGCGTCAAGTTGGATGCTTTGCTGGGGGATAGACGACGAAATAGACGGCGAGATTGTTTGGCCATCGGCTAACGACTTTGATTCAGGCATCTTTTGCGCCTCCGGCCGGGGCCTTATCGAGGTAACGACCGCCACACTGTTTAAAACAACGGGTGCTGAACAGCGGTTGATGGCTGATGGCGTTAAGGCCGAGTTTGTCGGTCAGTTCACTCAGGCGCGCCAGTACTGCATCGCGCTGATAACCGTGAATCATACAGAACAGGTTGTAGCGCCACTCGGGTAACCGGCGTGGCCGTTGATAACAGAGCGTCACCGCGGGTTCGGCCGCCATCAATTCAGCGATAGCATCGACCTGATCATCGGGCACATCCCACACCACCATGGCGTTGGCTTTAAACCCCAGCGTCCGGTGTTTTACGATGATGCCCATTCGGCGGACGATATCCGAATTCGCCAACCAGGCCATGGTGTCTAGCACCTGCTGTTCGCTCCAGCCTAGCTGTTCGGCCAGTTGCGCGTAAGGTCGTTCGACAATCGGCAACCCTTCCTGTAGCAGTTGCAGCAACGGTTCCGCCGCCACCAGCTCCATCGCGTCGTTGATGGCTGATGGGTGACTGCTCATAAGGCAAACCCCAGATCCAGATGGTGCGATTTTAGCATCGGCAGATTCAGCAGCGGCAAACCGGTTTCCGTTTTGATCTGCTCCAGCACCGCATCGACCCGTGCTTTGGTCGGCGCTGCCAGCACAAACCAGAGGTTATAAACGTGTTCGCGCTGGTAGTTATGATTGACCTCGGCGTAGCCGCTGACCTGCTCGGCGACGCGGTCGATATCCTGTTCGGGAACCGCCAATGCCGCCAGCGTGCTGGATCCGACTTTCTGATGGTTAACCACCGCGCCGATACGGCTAATCACGCCATTGTCCTGCCACGATTGCAACCGCTCGATCACCTGCTGTTCGGTCATGCCGCAGCTCTCGGCCATCACTGCATAGGGACGGGCATCAACGGGAAGTCCCCGTTGGTAACTATTCAACAACTGCCGCTCCTGATCTGTCAGTGTCATCATCTTGGTTCCTGCCTGTGCTGCTGCTCTGCTGTTCTACTAAGCGGTCTTGATAACTTAAAGCCCGATACGGTGGGCGCGCGAAGTAAAGAAAATACCGCTTGGGCTATCGACCGGTATACTGGCCTTCTTCTCAAAGGTGGCAGTATCGAAGACCTGCACTTCGTTTTCATTACGCACCGAGACCCAGACCTCTTCACCGCGTGGTGTGAATTCCATATGCAGCACCCCTTCACCCGGCTCCATGTGGATCAGTTGCTGATGTGTTTCGGAGTTGAATACCTGCAGATGGCGATTCTCGGGGAAAGCAAAATTAACCCAGATCTGGCGGCTGTCGGGACTCGACATCACAAACACCGGCTGGCTGTGTACCGCAATCCGATCGATCTCCTGCCAGCTGCTGGTATCCACCACCAGCACTTCGTGACGTCCTACTGCCGGGATGAAAGCCTTGTTACCGGCGATAGCCCAACCTTCCAGATGCGGCATCTTGTAGACCGGCATCCGCTCCTCGCCGCGACCGTAGTCGGACAGAATGCGTTGCACGCCTTGCTCCGGGTGCCACAGATCAAGCAACGCCAGCCCGTCTTCGCCGAACAAACCGGCAATGTAATAACGGCCATCGGGTGTGATCAGCGCATCGTAGGGCTTTTTGCCGATCCCTGGATATTTGCTCACCGCCGGCTTGCCGTCGATCATCTTCGCAGCACTGAAGTCGACCACCCAGATCTCGCCGCCATCAAACAGGCTAAAGACGAAGCGGTTGCCCGGCGCATCCACCAGACCGACCGTTTTAGAGGGGTTGCCGTTGCTATCAATGGCAGGCAGGTCGAGCACCATCTCCAGTGACGCGCTATCGAAGATACGCACCCCGCCCGGCTCATAATTGGACACGGCCACCAGCTTGCCGTCTTGTGAGATAGCACCGCCGATGCTGTTACCTGACTGCATCACCCGATTATCGATGCGACGGCCGATCAGATCGACCTTGGTCAGGCCGCCGTCGCGGCCAAAAATGTAGGCGTAACGCTGATCACGGCTATAAACCGCCGAGGCATGCGACAGATCACCCAGACCGTCGATCTCGGCCAGTTTCTTGCGCTCGCTGGTATTCACCAGCGCAACCCGGCCATCGGCCCGCTCGATCACGATGCCCAGGTCCCCGGTTGGCATCCAGTGTTCGGCAACAGTGTCGCCATGTGCAGAAGCACCGCCAGACAGCGCACTGCAGCCCTGCAGGCCGAACAGTGCTGTGGTGGCCAGCATCAAGGAGAGGAAGTAACGTCTTTGCATGAGATTTACCTGTCTTCGGGTGCGGTTAATGCTGATCTGATTCGACTAACTCTAATTCGATGGCGCTATTTCGACGGCTCGATTTCAAGCAAGCGCTGCGCTAACCAACGGATCTCATCATCGTCGAGCAGCGGCCCCCAGGGCGGCATCGCTTTCTCGGGAACACCATGACGGATGATCAGGCTCACACTGTCGACCGTATGACCTTTACCGTGCAGAACTTGCGGTAACAGTGACGGGCCAAGGCCGCCTTTTAGGGTCATGCCGTGACAGGAACCGCAGTCGTGTTTAAGCATGTAATTCAATGACTGTTGCCGCTCATCACTCGGCGCTGCGGCGCTCAGTGTACCGACCCAAAGCAGCAAGCTGAGGCTGCCAAGCCGTGCTATCAGATTTCGGTATCGGGCCACTGTTAAACACTCCAGCTGGTGTTCTAAATCAGTTCACTATCGGTTCTATCTATCAAGGCTTGCCATCCCGCAATGACAGACACAGCTAGCTTTGCAGGTTACTCATCGGAGTTACAGCCTTAGCAAACAAGAATAAAGGTTGGCCGACAGACTGCCTTGACTTAAGACAATTCCCATCAGCTTCGGAACGATTAAGCTTCACCTCAGGTTCTCTCATCAGCCAGGAAACGCAATCACCTTCTACCGCTGCTGAGCCACTCGAAGAGTTAAAGGGATCAACAAAGGGATTAACCGTGGATACGTTGCCGATTTTTCTACGTTCAACAGAATGCCGTGCACTGGTTATCGGTGGAGGCCCTCAGGCTACCGCCAAAGTACGCCTGCTGTGTCAGGCAAAATTTGCAGTCACTTTGATCGCCGAACGGCCTTGCGACGAACTGGCCGGGTTAATCGACCAGTACAACCTAAGCCACCTCAATACAGCATTTTCACCGCTGATGCTGCAACAGCAGGATCTGGTGATCGTCGCTGATACCGATCCGGAACTGGCCGCACCAATCGCCAGCCAGGTACGGCAACTGCGACTACCGCTTAACGTGGTCGATCAACCTTCGCTGTGCAGCTTTTTCTTCCCCGCCATGGTTGACCGTTCGCCCATGGTGGTCGCAGTCGGTAGCCAGGGGCAATCGCCGGTACTCACTCACTATGTCCGTCGCCGTATCGAAGAATCCTTGCCGTCAGTGCTGGAGCCGCTGGCACAACTGACTGCAGACTACCGTCAACAGGTGAAGCAACTGATCCCCTCAACCACCGATCGATTGGATTTCTGGGACGCCCTGCTCGACGGCCCGCTACCTGAGCAGCTGCGTAACGGCGCGGATTGCGGCAAGCAGCTGATGGAACAAGCGATCGCCGACTACATCGCCGCCAAGCCTGCTGCGGGCACGGTCTTTTTGGTCGGTGCCGGTCCCGGTGATCCGGACCTGCTAACCGTCAAGGCACTGCGCATCATCCAGCAAGCCGACGTGGTGGTGTACGACCGCCTGGTTTCGCCGCAAATAATCAACCTGATTCGTCGCGATGCCCAGCAGATCAATGTCGGCAAGAGCATGGGCAACCACACTTTGCCGCAGGAAGAGATCAACCGGTTACTGGTCAAACTGTCACGTGACAACAAACGGGTGGTGCGCCTCAAAGGCGGCGATCCGTTTATCTTCGGCCGAGGCGGCGAAGAGCTGGAGGAACTGGTGCAGGAAAATGTCAGTTTCCAGGTTATTCCCGGGATCACCGCCGCTTCGGGCAGTGCCTCCTACTGCGGCATCCCGCTGACTCACCGCGACCACGCCCAGTCGGTCACCTTTGTTACCGGCCACCTGAAATCAGACACTCTGGATCTGGAGTGGCAGAGCCTGGCGCGTCCGCACCAAACCCTGGTGTTCTACATGGGACTGACCGCGCTGGAGATCATCGCTGCCCAGCTGCAGGCCCACGGCATGCCAGCCGACACTCCGGTCGCTTTGGTGTATAAGGCGACCACCCCCGACCAGCGACTACTGACAGCGCGGCTCGATAACATCGCCCGCCGTTCGAAGGAAGAAGAGTTCCGCTCGCCTTCGTTGATCATTGTCGGCTCCGTGGTAAGCCTGTCCGAACGCCTCAGCCCACTGGACAGCGGAAATCTGGGTAGCGATAAACCTACAAGGGCTGATCGTCGCGCTCCCATCAACCCCGCCTCACCTTTGCGGACTACGGACGAGGTCGCTTTGTCGCTTGATTAACTCCCCCTCTTGCTGGCTTGCAATAGCACCAATACAGGTGTCTTCCCCTTGGGTGCATCTCCTCTTGGGTAGCTCTCGACGCTAGAGACGCCCGTCGTATCGCCGCAATGAATCTCTGCACCCTCTGACTTAGCGCGCTGCGATGGCAGGATAATCCTGTCCATCCATTCCTTACCAGTTCTGGCTTCTGCTCGTAAGTACGCTTTAATAGCCGTTGCGGGGCGAAGGATCAGCGCTCTCAGCGCCAGTGCAACGTCTACTGAAGTTACAACCGGCCGACGCCTGCGACCCTGCGCTAAATCAGAATCCCTATACGCCTCTCATCCTGTGCTATCTTGCCCTCTGCGGATGCCCTTTACCCTAGAGAATGCCTAACTATGCAGGACTCCCAGCCTAGCCCTTCAACCCTTCCTGCGACGCCGCAGGTTGCTGAAAACGACTCGCTCTCTAACCAGTACGCGGCGATCGATCTGGGCTCAAACAGTTTTCACTTGATCGTGGCACGCTTGGTCCAGGATGAGTTGCAGCCGATCGATCGCCTCGGCGAAAAGGTGCAGATGGCGAAGGGGCTGGACGCGTATCATCAGCTGGATCAAGCGGCACAGGCCCGTGGCATGGCATGCCTGGAGCTATTTGCGCAGCGCATCGCCGGAATTCCCCGCGAGCAGGTCCGCGTGGTTGGCACCAACACCCTGAGAGCGGCCTATAACCGGATGACCTTTATAGAGCCGGCAGAAACGCTGTTGGACTGCTCGGTGGATGTGATCTCGGGCCGTGAAGAAGCGCGCTTGATCTACCTCGGGGTGGCACACTCCCAAGCCGATGACGGTGATCGGCGCCTGGTGGTCGATATCGGCGGCGGCAGTACCGAATTGATCATTGGTGAACGCTTTGCTCCGATCGAACTGGAGAGCCTGCATATGGGCTGCGTCTCCTATACCGAGAAATATTTTGCCGACGGCAAGCTCTCTCCTAAAAACTTCAAGAAGGCGATCAACGCCGCTCATCTGGAACTGCTGAGCATCCGCAAAAAATACCGCAAGCTTGGCTGGACTGACGCCCTGGGCTCTTCGGGCACGATCAAGGCACTACACGAACTCTGTCAGTTTGATCCGACCGGCCCGCAGAATCTGTCGTTATTGAATCTGAATAAGCTGAAAGCCCTGGTTCTCGAATTTGGCAGTGTCGAGGAGATCCAGTTTGACACCCTCAAACCTGACCGCGCCCAGGTGCTACCGGGAGGGCTGGCGATCCTGATCGCGGTATTTGAATCACTGGAGATAGGCACACTGCGGTTTTCAGACGGTGCCCTGCGCGAAGGGCTGCTCTACGAGATGGTCGGACGGCGGCAGCACGAAGATGTTCGCGAACGGACCATTAACGCCCTGATCCAACGCTATCACATCGATACCGAGCACGCTGCCGAGGTCGAAAAGACGGCGCTCTACTGCCTGGAGCAGACTCCCTTCTCCGCCGACAAGTACCGCAGCCTGATCAGCTGGGCTGCACGGCTGCACGAGACCGGCCTGTCTATCTCGCACAGTCAATTTCAGAAGCACGGTGGCTACCTGATTCAACACTCCGACCTGATGGGGTTTAGCCAGAGCGAACAACTGCAGCTGGCGCTCCTGGTACGCGGCCACCGGCGCAAACTGCCGCTGCAAGATCTAGAGCAGTTTCGGCCAATGCGACGCCAGGTGCTCATGGCACTCTGTATGATACTGCGGCTTGCGGTGCTACTGAATCAGAGTCGGTTACCGGAACAGGTTCCCGAGGTCCAGCTCAACTACCACGAAGAGTCTCTTAGCTTGATTTTTCCGGAGGGCTGGCTAGATGAGCACCCACTAACCCTGGACAACCTGGGGCAGGAGGCCGAGTACCTGGCGGCGGTCGACTACAAACTCAACTTCAGTTGATTTAAAGCCCTATAAGGAATGGCAAATAGAGCTTGGCGGCACCTAGATCATTTAACCCAGCGTTCGAATCGGGCAGCGGTAGCACGCAGTCTTCTCGCTTTCCGCTAGCTAATAACCGCTCTTAAAGCGTGGTCAGGCGCCTGAGCGATTCGGGGAAGATCAGCCCCAACGCAATCAGCAGCGGCAGCACATAAAAATAGGCCAGCATCATCCCTCGAACCAACGGCGGCGCATGTCTAAGCCCCATCAATCGATCGACCACCAGCTGGCCCTTGATCGCCACCACCAGACACACCACAATCACTGCCCCGGCGGTCGGATCAATCGATTCGGCGATCAGCGCCGTCGACAGGGTCAGCCCGATCAGCAGGATCCATGCACGCCATAACAGTTTGTCACTCAGCAATTTTTTGTTATCGGTCATCAGCTCACTCTCTTTTACTTAGCCGCCTTTTACTTAGCTGCAGTTATCTTGCGAACTAGCGCATCACATAGAGCAGCGGGAAGATGATGATCCAGACCAGATCGATCATATGCCAGTAACAGGCTGCGCCTTCGAGCCCCTCGTGTTCGGCCGGGGTAAAGTGGCCCCAGTAGGTGCGCATCCCGGCCCAGCCAATCGCGCACATCCCCACCAATACATGCAGCAGATGATTAAGCGTCAGGTAGTAATAGAGGCTATAAAAAATATCGGTACGCGAATCGAACCCGGAGGCATGGTTCCACTGATACTCCCAGGCTTTGACGGCGCAGTAACCCAGACCGCAGCCGATGGTCGCGCCCAGCCAGCGTAAGCAACGATTGACCTGACCGATACGAATTGCAGCCATCGACCGCGCCACACAGTAACTGCTACTGAGCAGCAACAGGGTATTGATCACCCCGGCCCAGGTATTGAGTTTGGTTGGGCCCTCGGCGAACAGCTCCGGGTTATGGCTGCGCACCACCAGAAACGCCAGAAAAAACAGCGCAAATTCGGTAACTTCGGCCCAGATCAGAATCCACACCGCGATGTTTGCCGGGGTCGGCTTGATCTCTACCAGCGCGACCCCAGAAGCCGCATCAGCGCCCGGCGTTTCAATTTCACTCACCTCAAAAATGCCCTTTAATCAAGCGATCGATCGCCGCCAGCGTCTCGTTGTCATCGGTCAGTGGTTGTGCCAGACAGACCTGACAGGCTTCGATCGCTGGTAAGCCGGAGCGGATCATCAGCGCAGTGTAGATCAGCAATCGGGTCGAGGCCGCTTCTTCCAGATCGTGATCCTTGAGTCGGCGCAGGTCATTGCCCAGGGTTACCAGCTGCTGCACGGTCTGCTTGTCGAGCCCCGACTCCTGACAGACGATTACCACCTCCAGTTCGGGAGACGGGTAATCGAAACTCAGCGCCACGAAGCGCTGCCGGGTACTGGGCTTGAGCCCTTTCATCAGGTTCTGGTAACCGGGATTGTAGGAGATCACCAGCATAAAATCGGGGTGGGCATGGAGCAGCTCGCCGGTACGTTCGATCGGCAGGATGCGGCGATGATCAGACAGCGGATGCAGTACCACGGTGGTATCCTTGCGCGCCTCCACCACCTCATCGAGGTAGCAGATACCGCCTTCGCGCACCGCCCGGGTTAGCGGACCGTCCTGCCAGTAGGTGCCCTCGGCACCGATCAGGTGGCGGCCGACCAGGTCCGCGGCGGTCAGATCGTCGTGGCAGGCGATGGTGTGTACCGAACGCCCCAGCCGTTCGGCCATATGTTCGACGAAACGGGTCTTACCGCAGCCGGTCGGCCCCTTGATCAGTATCGGCAACCTGTTGGCTGCCGCAGTTTTGAAAATTTCTATCTCCCGCCCCTGGGGCAGGTAAGGGTTATGACTGGTCATTCGCGTATCCATAAGCTGTAGTTCAAGGCTGTAGTTCAGAGCTGTGGTTCAGAGCTGTGGTTCAGAGCTGTAGTTCAAGGTTGTAGTTCAGAGCTGTGGTTCAGAGCTGTAGTTCAGGGCTGTGGTTCAAGAGCAGCCGCGCGGTTAAGCACTGGTGCCGGTTAGGTTGAGATAGAGTCGCGGCAGCAGCACCGGCAGGCGTGCCAGATCACTGATCACGGCAAAGCCTTGATCACCGAACAGGTAGGGCAGGTAGTCGTTGCCCTGTTCGTCGATGGTGACACAGAAGGGCTGCAGCCCGGCCTGTTTGGCTTCGAGAACCGCCCGGCGGGTGTCTTCGATACCATAGCGGCCCTCATAACGGTCGATATCATTGGGCTTGCCGTCGGACAGGATCAGTAACAACCGCTGTTGCGCCTTCTGCTGCTGCAGAATCAGGGTGGACTGACGGATCGCCGCCCCCATACGGGTATAAAAACCCGGCTTAACCGCCAAGATGCGCCCCCGGGCCTCGTCACCGTAAGACTCGTTGAAGTTTTTCAGCAGCTGGTAGCGCACCTGTTTGTTCTTCACTGACGAGAAACCGTAGATCGCGAACGGATCCCGGGTACCCGACAACGCCTCGGCGAACAGCAGCATAGAATCGCGAATCAGATCGATCACCCGTTGATCGCCGTTGATCCCGGCATCGGTCGACATCGACAGGTCGGCCAGCAGCAGACAGGCCAGATCACGATGCGGCTGGCTGCGATCCAGATAAAAATTCTGCTGGGTCTGGTTTTTAGCCGGCAGGGTCTTAAAATCCATCCAGGCATCGAGATCGACCTCATCCCCCTGCGGCTGGCGTTTTTGCAGCCGCAGCTCCGGGCGCAACAGACTGAAGCGGTTTTTCAAGGCGCGAGCCTGGGCGCGCAGCGCCTCAGGAACCGGCGCGGGAAGCGCATCATCGGCCAGCATCGGTTGCAGCAGGCAGTACTCTTCGATCAGCGCCTGCTTGCGGTAATCCCACTCCGGTAGCCGGATCCCCTCACCAACCGGCAGATCATCGTGCTGCGCCGAGGGCAGATCCATATCGAATTTTATCCCTGAAGACCCCGCCCGGCGCTGCTGCGACAGACTGATAATATCTAGATCTTCGGCAACGCCATTCAGATCCTGGTCCAGATCCTCCTCTTGAGGGCGATCCAACGCCACCCTCTCGGTCCAACTGAACAGGCATTCCAGTTTGAACACCAGCAGCCCGTCGGTCTCTTTACTGTCATCGATACGTTCGGCCTGTTTACGCCCCCCCTCCGGGGTCTGGGTCGCCTGACTGCCATCACCCAGGTCGTCCAGATCATCCTCGGCGGCCACCCCCAACAACTGCAACGGGGCCGGATAGATCCACAGCGGCACCGGCAACGGATCGCCCTTGGCTAGCGGCAGGTTGGCGACGCTGCCGGGCTCACGGATCGCCTGCTGAATCGCCGCTTCACGGGCGCGTTCGGCGCCTTTTAAACTCGCCAGTAACGGCCGTGTGGCGAGTGTCGCGGTCACCAGGCGACGATAGCTGGCGGCCAGCCCCGGCCGTTGCTGCAACAATGCCAAGGTAGCCTGCTGGTTATCGACCAGCCAATGCCGGACCTGCGGCTGCTGCGCCGCCAACGCGGCCAACCAGAAATACAGTGACTCGTTGAGTTCAGTCGCGTCAAAACAGGCCAGGCTCAGCGGCAGCCGCAGACTGCGCTCGTCCTGCCAACAGACAGCGAAGCGTCGATGGGTAGCGGCCACCCGCTGCGCCAGCTTGCGCCGGGTTGAGAACACGCGAGGATCCGCCCCTTCGACACTTTTACCCGGCTCGCCGCCCAGCGCCCGGAAATAGGTCGCCAGCTGCGTCTGCAGACCCGCCAGCTCGACCCGGGCCTCGGCAAAGTCGCTACTGGCCTGGCGGGTGATCAACTTATGCCAGATTTCGCCTACAAACTCTTCCATCTGTTTCTCGCTCGATAATCGTCGCGGTGCCGATCGGCTCTGCACACTCAACTGCTTTAATTCAGCAGGTTAGAAGAGTACGCAGAGCGAATAGGACCCTGGGGATGAATATAAAGGGGCCGCGAACGACCCCCTTAGGATTAACACTGAACTGCAGCTACCTCAGCCTGCCGCCGGTACCGCTCTCGAGGAGGCCTCGACCGCCGCTCGACTACCGACGAAGAAGCTGGCCAGATACGCCACCAGACCGGCCAGGAAGGTCAAACCAAAGCCCAACCGTATCCAGTAGAACGGGATCAGTTTGGCCTGAGTCAGCATAAAGCTGAGCGATTCGCTGTCATCGGGCAGACGCTGCAGCGCCACCTGATAGCCACCGGCAATGGTCAGCGCCAGGGTGATCCCGAGCATGCTGATACACATCGCCCAGAAGCCAAAGCGCTCAACTTTCTGCGCCGCGGCCGGGTTGCCCTGCGGACGACCGCGCATGATCGGCATCGCATAGGAGATGATGGTCATGACGATCATCGCGTAGGCACCAAAGAAGGCCAGGTGACCGTGCGCGGCGGTGATCTGCGAGCCGTGGGTGTAGAAGTTGACCGGAGCCAGGGTGTGGATAAAGCCCCAGACCCCCGCGCCCAGAAAGGCCATCACTGCGGTACCCAGCGCCCAGGTAATGGCAATCTTATTACCATGCTCGATCCGCCGTCCCTGCACCATGCGGAAGGCAAAGACCACCATCATGAAGAACGGAATCGGTTCCAGTGCAGAAAACACCGAGCCCAGCCACAACCAGTACTCGGGCTGACCGATCCAGAAGAAGTGGTGTCCCATACCGATCAGACCCGAGATCAGCGCCATCGCGATGATCACGTACAACCACTTTTCGATCACCTCGCGATCGACGCCGGTTACCTTGATCAGGGTGAAGGCCAGAATCGCCCCCATGATCAATTCCCAGACGCCCTCGACCCACATGTGCACCACAAACCACCAGAAATACTTATCCAGGATCAGGTTGTCCGGGTTGTAGAACGAGAACAGGAAGAACACCGCCAAGCCGATCAGCCCGGTGATCAACACCATGTTGATTACCGTCTTGCGGCCCTTGAGGACGGTCATAGTGATATTGAAGATAAAGCCCAGCACCACGACCACGATGCCGATCTTGGTGATGGTCGGCTGCTCCAGAAACTCGCGACCCATGGTGGGTAGCAGATGGTTGTAGGTGAGCTCGGCCAATTTGGCGTAAGGTACCAGCAGGTAGCCGAGGATAGTGGCAACGCCAGCACCGGCAAACACCCAGAACAGTATTTTTGCCAACAACGGACTGTGCAGCTCGGTGTCACTCTCCTCGGGTACCAGATAGTAAGAAGCACCCATAAAGCCGAACAGTATCCAGACGATCAGCAGGTTGGTGTGCACCATCCGTGCGACGTTAAAAGGGATATAGGGGAACAGAAAATCCCCGACAATATACTGCAGCCCCATGATCAGACCGAACAGTATCTGTCCCGCGAACAGTATCAGGGCGAAGATAAAATACGGCATCGCCACCGCTTGTGATTGAAATTTCATAGGTATCCCCTTATCCCTGCTTATTTGGTGGCCAGCCATTGTCATCAACCCGACTGGTCCAGATCAGGAAATCCGCCAGTGCATCGACATCCTCTGAACTGAGGTTGAACTGCGGCATCTTCCTCCGACCTTCGGTAGGCAGTGGCTGCATCGCCATCCAGGCCTGCATAAACTGCTTGAAGGTCGCCTCGCTACCCTGGCCATAACGGTCATAGACGTTGCCCAGCTCGGGAGCAAAGTAAGCACCCTCGCCCATCAGGCTGTGACAGCCGATGCAGTTGTTGTTTTCCCACAGATGCTTGCCGTGGGCGACAGATTCGGTGATGTTCTCCCGATGGTCTCGCTCGGGCAGCCGATACATGGTGTCAACGGTCAGGCCAACTAGCAGCAGCAGGAAGAAAAGCCCTCCACCGTAATAGATGTTGCGCGCCGTACTCTTGTTAAAACTATCCGCCATGGCAATCCCCTCCTCTGGGTACGACCGTCACAGCCGCTGTGGGCTGAAAAAGTATCTGATACATTACAAGGCTCCTCACCTGAATAAACGTTGTGTTCAGATACTTTAATACAATTATTGCGCCAATATATAAATTGCTGTTTTTAAAGATCTAAATTTATTTGTTGTATTTTTGACGGCGATTTGTAAGATGTGGTTTTGACAACATGGTTATCATAATGACGACATCCGCTTTCTTTGACACCCTAACGTCTATCGTCACCGATCTGTCACGCGATCTACCGGCCGAACGGCGCTATCGCAACCTGCTCGAAGCACTGCTGAAACTGTTTCCCTGCGACGCCGCTGCTCTGCTGAAATTAGAGGGTAAACAGCTGCGCCCGCTCGCCTTCGAGGGGCTAAGCCCAGACACTCTGGGGCGACGCTTCGAGGTGGCCGAACACCCCAGACTGGCCAGAGTGCTGCATGCACGCGATCCGATCCGCTTCGAAGCTGGATCGACGCTGCCTGACCCCTACGATGGCCTGGTCGACAATCAGGATCTGCAGCTGCATGTCCACGACTGTATGGGGGTCTCGCTGTATATCGACGATCTACCCTGGGGGGTACTGACCCTTGATGCTATGGATCCCGGCAGCTTCGATTCGATCGACCCGGTCGCGCTGCGCACCTTCATCAGGCTCACCGAAGCCACGGTAAAGGCGGCAGACAGGATGGATGCCCTCTCCGCCAAGGCGGAACGCCAGCAACTGGTCACGCGCACGCTGATGGATGAGAAGGATGCAGAATCCGAGATGATCGGTAGCAGTGCGATCATGACCCAGCTGAAGCAAGAGATATCAATCGTCGCCCAGTCACACCTGTCGGTACTGGTGCAGGGTGAAACCGGGGTCGGCAAAGAGCTAGTGGCGCGCCAGATCCATTACCAGTCACAACGCAATCAGGGCCCACTGGTGCAGATCAACTGTGCGGCCCTTCCAGAGAATCTCGCCGAGAGTGAGCTGTTCGGCCATATCAAAGGGGCCTTTTCGGGCGCGGGTGCTGATCGGGCCGGAAAGTTTGAGATTGCCGACGGCGGCACCCTGTTTTTGGATGAGATCGGCGAACTACCCTTGAACATCCAGGCCAAGCTGTTGCGCGCTCTGCAGAGCGGTGAGATCCAACGGGTGGGGCGCGATCAGCCGCTGCAGGTCGATGTCCGCATCGTCGCCGCGACCAACCGCAACCTGCAACAGGAGGTGAGCGCAGGGCGCTTCCGGGCCGATCTTTACCACCGCCTAAGCGTCTACCCGCTGCTGGTGCCGCCGCTTCGTGAACGGCAGCAGGATGTGCTGCTGCTGGCCGCCTATCTGCTTGAGTCCAACCAGCGTCGCCTGGGCGCACAGGGGCTGCGCCTGGCTCATGACGCCAAGCAGCTGCTGCTCAACTACCCCTGGCCCGGTAATGTCCGTGAACTCGGCCACTTGCTCAGCAGGGCCGCGCTCAAAGCGATCACCAGCCAAGGGCGAGACAACCGCATCATCATCATCGCGGCTAACCATCTGGGACTGGACGCCAGTGACTGGGACGAGATAGCCACCCCAGGCCTTCCCCCGCAAATTTCTACTGAGAGCCAGGACAACCAATACAACGGCGCCAGCCTTAAGCAAGCCACCGAGCTATTCCAACGTCAGCTGATCGAAGCGACTCTGTCGCAACACAGTGGTAATCAAGCCGCCGCCGCACGTCAACTGGGGATCCATCGCAGCAACTTCTATCGACTGCTACAACGCCACGCCATCAAACCGAGCTGAGTCAGCCGCCTGGTGAACTCCGTTGCAAGGTAAACCTGGGTAGATGCTGGAGCAGAGGATAGGAAAGAAGAAGAGAAAAAAGACGATCTAGAGAGCGCAAAGGCTCAGTCTCCCAACACACAGGTTTGATGATGATCCAACCACAAGGGATAGTTGAGCATCGCTTTGCAGAACAGGCGGCTTTGCAGATGATCGGTTAGCCAGCCCCGCAGCTGCTTGTAGGGGCCTGTCCGATAGCGCTGCCGGTCAACTCTGGAGAACTGGCGCACAAAGGGGAGCAGTGCATAATCGAGCAGGCTGGGCGTTGCGCCCATCAGAAACGGCTGCCGCGCCAAGCGATCCTCCAGCCGCTGGATAAAAAGCTCGCACTCGAGACGGCAGGAGGTCTCATCAGGATGATGGAAGCGTTTGGCCCATTTGTATCGCTCCAGACGGGGTATAAATTGGCGGTCATTTTCATCGATGATCTGCAGCATCTCCGGCAGCGCGTCCGCTTGCCTAGCGTAGAGCAGATCCTGTGGATCGCTGCGCGTTAGCGCCCACAGCATAATATCCAAACTTTCATCGATCACCTGCGGCCGAGTCTCGGGGGACTCGAGTATCAGCACAGGCACGGTCCCTTTAGGGGATAGGGCTAACATCTCGGCCGGTCTATTTTTCATACTCAGGGCACGTATAGAGACCCGCTGCTGCGCCAGCAGTATCGCCAGCCTTGCACGCATGGCGTAGGGGCAGTTTTGCAGCGAGTAAAGAATCGGCAATGGCATAAGGGGCCTCTGTATGAACTTAGCTGATTACCCACAAAACTTAGCTGATTAGCCACAAAACTTAGCCAGGATGCTGCCGCCTATTTGTGGGTTGGTCTGAAATTGCTCCTGCAGTTAAGTCAGGGCCCATCTCCCTGTAGGTCGGGTTTCAACCCGACGCGGGTAGCACCCGC
>CAXBEA010000031.1:0-36273 GCA_963974645.1 uncultured Neptunomonas sp.
TTGTGGCTACAGGGTTTGAGGCATTTAAGGTGGTTTTTAAGTCACGGATTCAGGACAGTTATAGCTCATACGATGGAATGGATAGTGCAAAACCTGATTTAACATCTGACGTGTGGCTTGTGATTTCAGCATCTAGAAGAAATAGCATGGGTAAAACCATGGCTAAAAACTGGAATCTTGTGGATGATCAAGTAGTTACTATTCTTTCATATAAAGACCCTGTAGCTAAACAAAAAGGTGATGGAATACTAGTTAACATTTCAGACTTATCATCATCTTATATAAAAGACCTGGATACCTCATCCCTCATGCAGGTAAAAGTATTGGGTGAAAATTTTACAGCCGAGGTAGAGCATCCTAATTCAGTATTGATTAAAGCAGCACATAAGACTGACGCAATATCAGATTGGATTAATGACAACAATAACTCCAATATATTCAAATGCAACATAAAGCCTTCACCAGAGCTTCCGCTTACACCAATATATGTTGATAGCTGTAGTCATTTCGAAAGAAACAGAGAATTTAAGTCTTGGCTTTCTAAGCTAGTTGATTGGTATTTCACTTCGCAAATAAAAATAATTGTTTTTAACGAAACGGACAAGTCAAGCATTTGTTTAGCAAACATAATTGAAAGTTTATTAAACAATAACGGGGTAAATGATATAACAAAAATAGACATACAAGATGCCCATGAAAAAATTTCTGGTGACGGGGCCATAGTTATAGCATACCCAGTTATTGCATCTGGAGAAGCTTTATTAAAGCTCAACAGAAACCTTAGAATTTCTGGACACGATGGAAATCGTATATTTGTATCTCCATTTGTTTTATTTGAAAGCAAGCCAGGTTTCGAGAAATTCAAAAAAAGTCTTACATATGGACCAAACAAAATGAAGTACTTATTCTTCTCGAAGAATGAAGCTTATATTGGTCACGCCACTGAAGATAATTCTTGGAAGAAGGAACTTGAAGTAATAGAAACATTTAGAGGTAAATACTGGTCTACCCGAGCAGCTTTACTTAGAGATAACAGGACCGGAATTAATGGACATATAGGAAACACACCAAGAAACGAAGACAAACTTGAATTCACGCAAGATTTTGCTTTTTGGGATTCAGGATATGACACAAATAATATAAACCATGAATCCGTTTATATTACAATTTCTTCTATCTTACAAAGCCTAAGAGAAAAAAGAAAAACTAAAGATGACACTGACTCCTTGTTCAGCTATGTTTATCAACACTCAGTGATATCACCGGAAAACTTTGTTCGTTTCAATGACAGCTTGATTCAAAGTTGCCTATGGAGAGCAGCTAATTCAAGAGAACTTGATTATAGAAGCTCTCCAGATTTGAGCAAAAGCTTTGCAGATATAGTTGAGCGATTGGTTCATGATTATTCCTTAGGAAGCAGCAATTCATCTATTGATTTTCTTATCGGAATAGCAATGGGAAAGATATTGCTTTCATCTGAAGTTGTCAAAAGCTTGATGAGCAAAGTTGAAACTTCGCTTGGAGGAAATCAAGATATTGATCAGTTAATAGGTTACATCCAGAAAAAATATTTTCCCAGCACTCAAGCCCCCTCCGCTACTGAACTACCATTTTAACAAGGGGCTAAAAACCTTAGTACTAACAGTTATAGAGCCGTTAAGGTCATTAATTGGTTCGAAGTATATCTACTCTGGAGTAATACTAACAAATTCATTTACGTTTTCTGTCATCTGTGCAGCTGAAATATAAGGCTGGTTACCTAGCCAGCCCCCCAACTTACCAGCCTCGATCAGCAACGGCATCCTTGAGTGGTATTCAGCACATTAACTGTTGGGTGCTGTGGTTAGCGTCACAATCTGATGGCCTCCATCTTCCATTACTGATGGATAGCAGATCGCAGCCATCAACAGAGGCGCCCCCTCAGGGTGTTGAAAGTGATACTTCTGCTTTCTTGGCCCGGCCTTCATCCCTCCACTCATACCTGCCGCTACAAGGCACGATACAGCGCCTCTCGCTGAAGGCTTGTTTGAAGGTTGGCTTCTGGTCGACTGTTTCGGCTTTCGCATTGATCAGCAGCTGCTTGGCCCAAGTCGGTTTGATCCCCCATGAGGCTTCCATCTGTTCCAAGCCCTGTGCACTGGAAATGATGGCTTGCAGGATTTGGGTCGGGCGTAGATCTCGATTGGTAGCGACATGAAAATCGAACCCCAACAGATCGCTGACGCCTTGGGTCAGTTTTTCGCCCTGAATGTCTATTCGCCCACACATTGAGATACCTGCTGCGCTGACTCGCTGAAAAGCCATCATTGATCAGCAACATGCACTAGCGCCCGTTATTACACTGCCAAATCCAAATGGTGGGTAAAACGGTGGGTAAAACAAAGCATATACAATAAAAGCCCCGTAACTAAAGGCCTATAGACGCAATCAGATAAGCAGATCCAAAACATAGAATGGTGCTCTAGCGTTAACGCCCAAAACTTGTCGCCCCCCGCCCCGCCCGTTATCGTTCTCCCACATTCCGTTAGCCATCTGAGAGTACGACCATGCGAGAATGCAAACCTCCTACCCAAGGGGCTATCTCAACGAACCTCTTTAAGACTCATATGAACCCATTTCTAGTTCAAAGAGCGGGGCCAGGTCTTGCCTTTTGCCTCTCAGAAATAACAAAGAGCGGGGCCAGGTCTTGCCTTTTGCCTCTCAGAAATAACGTATTAACGCTGCCCGCTCTGTATACTCCTGCCGTGGCCTCTCGCTGCGTGGGGTATCCGCTATCAGGAACTCAAAGGTTTCATCAGCGTAACTGTTCATTCTAAGGCGTGGTTGATATCCAGGTACAGATCTGATCACAGAGGTTGATCTGCGACCTTCTCTTTCCATACCCGGGGCGTTAGCTCCTCCACCCGGCTGGCCGGGCGTTGCGCCAGGCGGAAGATGCTTTTGGTGCCGATGATCTCGAACTGATCCGCATCGATGCCTTTTAGCTCGGGTGCGGTGAGTGCGATCACCTCCACCGGTACCTCGGCAGTGAAACGCAGGCCGCTGTCGTTGACGTAATCATCCAGGTTTTACGTCGATTGACGAAGACAAAATAGTGCCCGCTGAGGGGGTGATGTCCGAGCTGGTTCTTAACCAGGGCGGTAAGTCCATTGAAGTATCGACGCATATCGGTCGGCTGCGTGCAGAGCCAGATACGGGCCTGGTTACCGGGAGCGAACATTAGCCCTGACTCATTACGGCTTTTATCACCTCATGCCTGGCAAGTGACGCTGCCTTGGCTGACGATGATTGCTTTGACTCTGCGTCGAAATGGCAACCTCTGAAACAGCTGGGTAGATGATGGTAGACAGAGGCTGGGAAGTAAAATGTACCAAAACAAATCAACCATCATATGGAAATGGTGGTCATTTTGGCTCGCGGCAGATGACCCTCATCTGCTTTAGGTGAGGGTTTATTATCAATAAAATCAGAGCGTTGCTCGTACTTGAATTCGACATGCTCGATTCTGAATTGATTGGCCTGGTAGCTAACAGCCGCTGCCGAAAGCTACTTATTCTATAAACGCCCACTGTTTTGCACATCGTTTACCCAAAAAACACCTAGTTCGCTACCCGTCTTTGATAACGTACGCACGGACTCAAGCACGGCATCAACATGGCTGTCCTCAAGCAGAATATCTACGCGTACCCGGGGAACGTAGCCCACTACTTTGTCCCTAGCCGAGAGCAAGGAATCATGCACCTCCTGCACCCCATGCCCCTCGACATGACTGAAGGTGAAACCCTGTATCTGTTTATTGCTACGCAATAGGTCAGCCAAATCCTGTTGGCTATTACTGTGTAAAATCATAATAAGAACTTTCATGCCAGCTCCTCTTTATTATTCTGCAACTTAGTTTCCTTCCGTCCTTCCAGCCACGCGTAAAGCGTTGGAAGTAATACCAGCGTGAGTACGGTTGAGGTGAACAAGCCACCGATAACAACAACAGCCAAAGGACGTTGTAATTCAGACCCAGGCCCCGTTGCGAACAGCAGCGGCATGAGTCCAAAGCTTGCAATTAATGCGGTCATGAGCACCGGCCTCAAACGACGTTCTGCACCTTCCTGTACTGCTTGAATAACGCTTCGCCCAGACTCTCGTAACTGGTTAAAATAACTGACCATCACCACACCATTAAGTACCGCAACACCGAACAATGTAATAAAGCCGACCGAGGCGGGCACGGAAAGATACAGGCCGGACAGAAACAGGCTGACCACACCACCGATCATCGCAAAGGGGATATTTAAAATTATCAAGCCTGCCTGACCCAGCGACCGGAAGGTGATAAAAAGCATCAGGAATATGAGTGCAATCGCGATCGGTACCACGAGAGCTAGCCTTGCAGAGGCGCGTTGCTGATTTTCAAACTGACCTCCAAAGGTAACGTAGTAGCCAGAGGGGAGTTTTATATCGCGAGCAATGGTTGCACGCACTTCATCGACAAAACTAACCACATCACGATTATCAACATTGGCCTGTATGACTACCTGGCGCTTGGCTGACTCCCGAGCAATGGCAACCGGACCATCCACTTCCTGTATGTCCGCCAAGCTACTTAATGGAATTTTGTTACCACTGGGTGATTCCACTAACAAGCGGCCGATAGCTGCCGGTGAAAACCGATCTTCTTCGGGGTAACGCAACAATACGCCAATACGCTGATTCCCATCGATTACCTCCGTGACGACACGGCCACCGACAGCAATTTCTATAAGCTGATTGATATCTTCGTTGTTGATGCCAAAGCGAGCGGTGGCCTGGGGTCGAATATTGACCTCCAGGTAGCTTTGTCCCGTCAGTTGGCCACGGAATACGTCAACCGCGCCCCGCACATTTTTTACCAGTGCTTCTATCTGCTTGGATTTTTCGTCAAGAACAGCGAGGTCATCGCCATAAAGCTTAATTGCCATCGCAGCACGAACCCCTGTCAACATCTCGGATACCCGCATATCAATAGGCTGAGTAAACGCATAATTAATGCCAATAAACTCATCCAGTTTATTGCGCAGATTCTCCTGGTGTTCTTCAAGACTCACGGACCATTGGTTTCGTGGCTTGGTGATCAGGAAATTATCTGTTTGATGAAGACCCATAGGGTCCATACGCAATTCATCCGCGCCTGTTCGTGACACAACACCAATAACTTCCGGTAGTTCCATCATCGCCTGTTGGAGCGGGGCATCCAGCGCCAGTGAGTGCTCCAGTGTAATACTCGGCAGTTTTTCAATAATGATGACGGTGGTTCCCTCATCCATCACTGGCATAAATTCTTTACCGATAAACAGAGACAGGAACAAGGCGAACGCTAAAGCAGCAAGGGCGCTGACGATAGTGGTTTTACGTTTATTGAGAGCCCAATTCATTACTGGTAAATAGGCCTTTTTCAAAGCCTCTGATACCCGGCCTTCTTTTTCGGCATCACCTTTCATTAACAGGCTTGCCAGAACAGGAATGACTGTCAGAGACAATATTAGCGAGCCCAAAAGCGCAAAAGAAATTGTCACTGCAAGCGGTGTAAACATTTTCCCCTCCAGCCCTGCGAGGCTGAACAGAGGGAGGAAAACGATGATAATGATCAAACTGCCTGAAATAACCGGGGTAGCCACTTCCAGTGTTGCCCGATAAACCAAATGCAGACGACTCGTTCCCTGAGGTGCGCGACCAAGCTGCGAGTGTATATTTTCCACCACTACGACAGCCGCATCCACCAGTATGCCAATGGCAATAGCCAACCCGCCTAGCGACATGAGGTTGGCCGATATGCCAAAAATGTTCATAAGAATAAACGTGAACAAAACGGATAATGGCAAGATCAACGCAACTGTCAGCGCCGCACGCATATTTCCAAGCATGACAATCAGCACTAGCAATACTAAGACAACCGCTTCACCCAGAGCTTTTTCGACGGTCCATACGGCCTCTGACACCAGGTCAGTTCGGTCATAGAATGCGGTTATCTCCACTCCTTGTGGTAACGCCGATTTCAATGCTTCCATTTCGTCTTTTACGCCATCTATGGTGCTCCGGCTGTTCGCTCCCTTGCGCAACAACACCAAACCGGTGACGATTTCGCCTTGTCCGTTCGCTGTCACTGCACCGTGACGCGTCAGAGAGTTGATGTGAACATCGGCCACATCATCCACATAGACCGGTATGCCATCATGACTGGTAACCGTGATGCTACGGATATCCTGCAAGCTGGTAAGTTGACCTTCAGTACGCACCAGTAGCACTTCGTTGTTGCGGTTAATACGACCACCGCCGGTATTGCGATTATTGCGTTCCAGGGTGTTTTGCAGGTCGCTGATGCTGAGCCCATAGGCCATCAGGGCTTCTTGAGAGGCAACTACTTCATATACCTTTACTTCACCCCCAAGTGAATTGACTTCAGCGACACCGGCGACGGTACGCAAGCGGGGACGAATGACCCAGTCCTGAATACGGCGCAGCTCCTGATTGCTGTAACCGACGCCGTGAACGCGATACATATAGCCTTCGCCCAAAGGCGTTGTAACGGGGCCCAGACCACCCTCAACCTCTGGCGGAAGCTCACCCCATACCTGGTTCAAGCGCTCGGCAACTTGCTGGCGCGCCCAATAAATATCGACACCGTCTTCGAAGTCGATCGTGATAATGCTGAGGGCGTTCTTCGTCAATGAGCGCAAGACGGTCTGGCGCGGCAAGCCCTGCATTTCGATCTCTACCGGAAAGGTGATCCGGCTCTCTACTTCAGTAGGCGCCAGTCCCGGAGCCTTGATAATAATTGATACTTGCGGTGAAGCAATATCGGGAAAAGCGTCGATGGGCAGATTTCGAAAGGCCCATAACCCCGCGACACTCAGGGCAACTGCCATCAGCAGTATCATTAACCGCTGTATTAACGCAAAACGAATGAGGGCTGCAATCATGATTTATTCTCCCCCCTGATATTGCCAGTGGGATTTCAACTCCGCCACACCACTGATAACGATGGTGTCGCCCAGTTCCAGGCCACTGAGGATAGGTATTTGTGTGTCTGCTGGAGTGCCAGTGCGGACACGAGCAGGTTTAAAGTGCCCTTCACCCAGCGCCCGAAATACAAAGGCCTGGTCGCCTATTCTGAATACCGCACTGGTAGGAACTACCAGACCTCTATTTGTAATACCTGATAATGTCACTTCGGCGTGCATTCCCGGATACAGTAGCTCTTCCGTATTGGTAACCACGATGCGACCACTTAGAGTCTGGCTTTGGCGACTAACTTCTGTACCCAGAGACTGTAATGTGCCGCGGAAAGGTTGCTCGGGGCGAGACCGGACGTAAATTATCGCCTCGGCTCCGATAGTGACAAGCGGAAGACTTGCCACTGGAATTTGCACTTCGAGCCACAGACTTGATAAGTCATCAACGTGGAAGGCCGTTTCTCCAGCCGATAGCTGTTGACCAGACTCGATCTTTGATGCTGACACAATACCGTCAATGGGACTGGTCAGTTCAAAATCAGCGACAAGATTGCGTTTATCTTCCAGGGCATTGATTTGTTGCTCTGAGAGCCCAGTGAGAATCAACAGCCGTCGACGCTGTTCCAGATTGGCTCGGGCCGTCTTATACTCACTGTTTACTTTGAGCAGGCGACTCCTTGCGACAATGCCCTCTCGGCTTAAACCCTCGACCCTATCCTGTTCTGCCTGTATCAGCTGGAATTGAGCGGACGCTTCAAGAAAATCAGCCTGCGCTTGCCCCAAGGTGTCGCTGCGTAGTCTTGCCAGCACCATGCCTTTCTGGATACGGTCATGTGAGACCACCCGTAATTCAGTGACGATACCCTCGACGACAGGCGCGACCCGATAGCTCTTGCGCTGATCGACTGCCAATGTTCCTGTCAGCTCAAGACGTGACGCGTGCTCTTGGGCGGTCACGTTAATGGTGGTCAGATTTGTGGTTTTGAGTTGTTCAGGCTCCAGAACGAGTTCTGCGCTTTGCACAAAACTCGATACCAATGTGAATGCCAGTATCGTCATTGTGCTTTGGAAGAGATTCATGGTTGTTTTTCCTGTGCGGTAGTCAAAGTCAGTTTCCCGGCGGCAAGATGCAGGTCAGCCAGCTCGAGCCATGCCTGTTGTAATAATTCCAGGTAGCGCGTGTGAGCGTTAAAATAAGTGTTATTGGCATCAATTAACGACAGCACCTCGAGCTCACCTGCCAGGTAACCTTTGTTAGTCAACTCTAGAACCTGTTGTGCTGGTTCAAATACCTGGACGCGATAATGCGCCCCCTGTTGTACCAGGTGATTAAGGTGGAGATAGCTTTGCTTAACGGTACTGGTGATATCCCGCTGCAGGGATTTTTTTTCTGCCTGGGCGGCTTTTACTTCGGCAATAGACTGGTTGTATTGCCCGCGTTTTCTATCCCAAAGAGGTACTGTAATGCTAATAGCAATGCCGGTGAATTCCTGACGGCGTCCATCCAGCATATCTTCTTCCTGGAACACACTGAAAACCGGATCTGGCCAGCGACTGGCCCTGGTCAGTTTCTTTTGTGCCTGCGCAGCACCTATCCGGTGCTGCGCTGCGACCAACACGGGCTGCTCGGCCAAGTTCGCTTCAAATAAAGACAGTGGCGGTACTGATGCCACCGGTATCAGGGGTGCCAGGTTTACTTCCAGTTCTGAGGGTAAGCTCAGGTAGGCACGAAATTGGCTCAATGCCTCATTATATTTACCCTCTGCCATATCCAGATTCTGTTGCGCCTCCTCGCGAACGAGCCCCAAACGAAGGCGCTCGAGAGTGGATAACTCACCTGCTTGTTCACGTCGAATACTGGCCGCTTGCAATTTGTCAGCAAGTTTTATGCGCTGTTCTGCCAGTTGCAGGGTCGCCGTGCTTAACTGTAACTGCCGAAAGCGCTTGGCGGTATGCTGTTCAAGTACCAGGTGCTGATAGTGAAACTTAGCTCTTTCCCCTAGCAGGTCCTGGCGCGCCATCGCTTTTTGATGGGATATACGACCACTCAACGGCAGCGGCTGATTGAACGCGTACTGGGTTAGGTCGTTTCCTCCGCTGCGATCGTCCTTCCCCAGCTTGTTGTCGCCTTGCACAGAAAACGTCGGGTTTGGCCACGCGCCCGCCTGATCCAGGGCACCTTGACGGGCATTGACCCTGGCCTCAGCGGTTGCCATCTCAGGAGCAACGTCCAGCACGCGGTAGATACTGTTTTCAAGTGTCCATAGACTCGGCAAGCTGGATTTAGTTTGTTGTGCCGACACAGATAGAGGGAACAATAATATTGCCATGAGAACAAATCGTGCTTGTGGTGGAACTAAACGGAACATTAACTACTCCTGAAACAGTGTGAATCTTTCCCTTAAGGATTGAAAAAATGTAGAGCGACGTCAGTTAGAACGAGTGACTGGTTTTCTGTGCATGACTTTGCTCGAACCATGACGTATTCCGTCAAGCAATCTATAGCGTTAATTCCCCTTTTCTGGGAAGCTCACGCGCATTTCCAAACCAGCTGCTCGCCCGGTGGCGGACAAATTAAACGTCATTGTTGCACCTATCCCCGTGGCAATTGCCAGCACCAATAATGTACGCATCTTCTATCCCTGCAATGACTCAGCGAAGGCCATCATACCCAGGGTTCCTGACAACAAGCTGAAAGCAGAAGTACTACCATCAACACTCACGTATTTTTACATTTTCGCCAGCATCCCCCCCTTGTGTCAGGATAGTTGTCACCCCTAATAATCAATAAAGACAGGGGGATAGAGAGCGATAAAGACCAGAAAAGAGCAGAGTCTGGTCTTGTGTTTTGCCCGCGTGAGATAGCCGCATTCTTTGACACCTCTACTAGCACCTATTCAGAAACAGGCGGAAAAACTGGAAGCGGCTGGCGTGCTGTACAACCATTTTGTCGGTCGCTCTCGCGTCTTCGCACTCAACCCCCGATGTGTTTATCTCAACGAACTGACCGCGCTGATTAAGCGTGTGCTTGAGTTCTATCCAGAAGATCTTTACGACGCCCTGGTGAATGATCGCCGTCGCCCCCGCAAGCCCAAAAAGCCTTTAAAACGAGCCTTGGATCATGACAAACAAATTTCTAATTAATGCTGAGATCAGCACCGAGCACTCGAACAAGCAATTTGGGTTGCCAACGACCCAGTGGGGAGTATGACCTGGGCAAATTAGCGAGTGGATTAAGTGCGAAAGCGGGGCAGGCAAAAGTCAAGACGCGACCCTGTTTTCCTGCGCGCGCGCAGATCGACGTTGGAATATTCCGATTATCGAGTCTAGAATAAAAAAAGCGTTTGACGCTAAATAACGTTAATAACAAAGACAGGTCTGCAGACGAGCCGCCTGCCGAGGGCATACCGACCAAGACCTGGCTGACGAGGAGACAACATAATGGGACTCTTTAGCTCACTCTTTTCCAGCAAGCCGGCATACCCCCCCTTAGACCCCCAGAGCAGCGCCGCCCAGCGGATCGCCGAGGTTGCACCTCAGCTTAAAGAGCTGGCGGGTAAAGTCTCAGAGCCGCTGGAGATTGTGCCATCGGAACATGCGGCTTACGTGTTTATTGGCAAACCGCCGAAGAACTTCGGCCTGGCCTGGGTGCACGACGGTAAAGTCAGCGGCCTCAATACGCTGGTTGAAGAACATGATATGAAACCGTCGGATATTGCCGGTGTGGTCGCCGAGTTGCGCACGGCCTACCAACACTGCGATCAGGCCAGTCGGTACTGTGCGGACGTTGAGGGCAAGACGCTGGTGGTCACTCCTTCCGAGCAGCTTGAGCGCGAAGTGCACGAGATCATCGATAAACTGGTGCACTGATAACGCTGATTTGCCTGTTAATCTCGAAAGCCGCCGTCTCGAAACCATCAGTCGCTCCTGATGGTTAAATGGCTCACAAAACGCATGCTTGACGGCTAAAATGGGATAAGGTGTAAAGCCTTCCATAACACCAGGAAAAACTTGCTAGAAGCAGTTCTATTCAATGGTTCAGATAGGCTTAAGGGGGCTGTCCCGGCTACTTTGACAGGGCAGAGGCGGTAGTTCTACTCTACCTAGCCCTACCAATTAACACTATTAACTCAACGACCTGAAAGCCCAGACCCCGGTCTGGGCTTTCAGGGTATCGTTACACAGCCCGTTAGCGATCCAATACTGCAGCAACCACTGGGTGAAGACGCGCTCTGTTTGTGGTATCGGCCCTTGCCGAGTCAATGTGGCAAGCTTTACTGCAACTCGGGTTTATCAACCATCCAGACGGTCACCACTACGCGATTCAGCTGCTGGAAAGCAATTTTACGACAGCCTCTCTGGGAATCGAGGAGATACGTCAATCTGGCTATATCAACCAATTGAGCCAGATATTATTGCCTGTCTTACTGGGCCTGGGGTTTACGGTGATTCCGCAGTCGTGTTTGGACGCCTTCCCCACTCCCGATCGGATTCGTAGCGCGGACCTCCGGGTACCCATTAAAGAAACCGTTTATCTCATTACCAAAAAGCACCGCCCATTACCGGCAAGATACCCAATGATTAGGGAACTCCTTGCAGCCCAATGGCCTCAACGTGTCTGGCTGCGCTGTGGCAAGTTGGGGCAGCGCTTTGCCAACGCCCTGCCCCCATCGCTACGCTTCCCGCCACCCTGAGCTCCATTGGGAAAGAGCTCCATTGGGAAAGAGTTCCATAGGGAAAGAGCTCCATACGGATTGAGTCAGTCATCTGAGAGTTTCACCACCCGCAACCTGAGCGCGTTGACAATCACGCTGACCGAGGACAGCGACATGGCCGCTGCAGCAATAATGGGGGACAACAGAATTCCCGTAAAGGGATACAGCACCCCGGCGGCAATCGGCACACCCGCCGAGTTGTAGACAAAGGCGAAGAAAAGGTTCTGGCGAATGTTGCGCATCGTGGCCTGCGACAGTCGCCGCGCTTCAACAATGCCCATCAGGTCACCTCGTAACAGGGTGATACCGGCACTTTCGATGGCGACATCGGTGCCGGTGCCCATGGCAACGCCCACATCGGCGGTCGCCAGAGCCGGCGCATCATTCACGCCGTCACCCGCCATCGCTACAACCCGGCCCTCATCTTTCAAGCGCTGCACGATCTTACCCTTGTCTTCAGGCAGGACTTCCGCTTCAACCTCGTCGATATGAAGTCTACGGGCAACGGCTTCGGCAGAGGTCCGATTATCACCGGTGAGCATCACCACTCGAATACCCTCTTTCTGCAGGGCAGAAATCGCCGCTTCTGTGGTTTTTTTGATGGGGTCCGCGATGGCAAGCAGACCACAAACCTCACCGTCCACAGCCGCGAGGATCACCGTTGCGCCATCTTTGCGGAGTTGATCCGCCTCGCTTTCAAACGCCTCGGTATTGACGTTTTCGGACTCCATCAGCAGGCGATTGCCGAGCAATACGCGGCGACCTTCAATACGCCCCGTCACACCCTTACCATTCGGAGAATCGAAGTCCTCCGCATCGGGCAGTTTCAGACCCATCTCGCTGGCCTTTTCAAGGATCGCGTGAGCCAAGGGGTGTTCGCTGCCTTTCTCCAAACCGCCAGCATAATGCATTAGCTCCTTCTCGCTAAAACCGCTAGCAGCAACAAGTTGGGTCACCTGAGGCTTACCCTCAGTCAGGGTTCCGGTCTTATCCACCACCAGGGTGTCGACTTTCTCCATACGCTCCAGGGCTTCGGCATCCCGGATCAAGACCCCGCTCTGGGCGCCCCGACCCACACCGACCATGATCGACATGGGCGTTGCCAACCCGAGCGCGCATGGACAAGCGATGATCAGCACGCTCACGGCGGCAATCAGGCCAAAAGCCATGGGAGGGACCGGTCCGAATATCGACCAGGCAGTAAAAGCGATAACGGCGATCAAGATCACCGCCGGAACAAACCAGCCGGCAACCTTGTCCGCAAGACCCTGTATCGGCGCCCGGCTGCGCTGGGCGCTCGCAACCATCTGCACGATCTGAGACAGCATGGTGTCGCGCCCCACTTTGTCCGCCCGCATGATGAAGCTGCCCTGCTGATTGATACTGCCACCAATCACCTGGTCACCGGCCTTCTTGCTAACGGCCAGCGGTTCTCCGGTCACCATGGACTCATCCACATTGGACCCGCCTTCGAGCACCTCACCGTCCAACGGCACCTTGTCCCCGGGACGGACACGAAGGCGATCCCCCACCTGTACCTGGTCGAGGGATACATCGGACTCCCCGCCGTCGTCGTCCAGCTTCCTGGCAGTGGCTGGCGCCAGATCCAGGAGCGCTTTGATCGCTCCAGAGGTTTTTTCGCGGGCCCGTAGCTCCAACACCTGGCCCAATAGCACTAACACCACGATTACAGCAGCCGCTTCAAAATAGACGGAAACCGAGCCATCCTCCTGACGAAAAGCACTCGGGAAGATTTGCGGTGCCAGGGTCGCCACCAGACTGTAGATCAAGGCCACGCCGGTGCCGATAGCGATCAGGGTAAACATGTTCAGGTTACGGCTGACGACGGACTTCCAGCCACGAATAAAGAACGGCCAGCCGCACCAGACGACGACCGGCGTAGCCAGCACTAACTGGATCCAGTTAGACATTTGCGGCGGCACGATTTGATCTAGGCCGGTCAGGTGGCCGCCCATCTCCAGCACCAGGACCGGCAGGGCCAGCGCCAAACCAACCCAGAAACGGCGAGTCATATCCGTCAGCTCCTCGGACGGCCCGCCTTCCAGGCTCACCTGTTCCGGCTCCAGAGCCATGCCGCAGATGGGGCAATCCCCTGGGCCCTCCTGGCGGATTTCAGAATGCATCGGGCAGGTATAAAGGGTACCTGCGGGCACGGGTTCCGCCTGCTTTTTCTCTCCCGAAAGATACGCGTTGGGTTTATCATCGAATTTCGATTTACAGCGGGAGGAGCAGAAGTACCAGGATTGTCCGGCGTGCTGACTGCGATGCTCCGCGGTATCTGGGTCCACGGACATTCCGCAGACCGGATCCTTTACCCTGTGTTCCCCCTGATCAGCGGTTCCACCCTGTGGCTGGTGGTGCTGGTGCTTGTGGTGGTGCTCACTCATTATGTGCTCCTTGTTTATCAGTCGGCCAATCGGCAAAGACGCTGAAGTAGCCCAGCAACCGATTGACGATGGGGGGTAGGTATCAGGCCTGGATGGCCGCAACGCGGGCAGATACGCTAGGCTGGTATCACCACCACGATGGCAATCACCTGCATCCAGAGCCAGTGCCCTGCCCAGGACGTATTATCGAACATACCGCCATCCACCCTGGTCTTAAATTCCGCTTTTCACAGCAACCGTCAGTGGCGGTGCCTGTGCTTTTCATCCTTCTGTTCCTCGTCCTCTCGTGCGCCGTACGTCAGGAACAACTGCTCGGCGACAGCTATGACGATCATGGTCACAACCGCTACGCCGATCACAAACGGGTCGGAATTGAGCTTGACCCAAAGAAAACCGCCGAGGACCAGCAGATCCAGGGCAATTGCCGTTGTCGGCACCCAGATATTGGCTTTCACATCCTCTCGTAGATAACGCAGCACACCCCAATGGATAGCAATATCCATAATGAGATAAAAGACGATTCCGAGTGCCGCGATGCGGGACAGATCAAAGAACGCAGTTAGCACCAGCCCCAACACCACGGTGTATACGAGGCTGTGTTTCTGAATACTTCCGGACATGCCGAAGTGGCTATGAGGAACGAGTTTCATTTCGGTGAGCATGGCCAGCATGCGCGAGACGGCAAAGATGCTGGCGAGAATGCCGCCGGCCGTCGCCATCATGGCAAGGGCTACCGTAAACCAGAGGCCGTAGTCACCCAATGCCGGGCGGGCGGCAGCGGCCAGCGAGTAATCCTGGGTCGCGATAATCTCGCCGAGGGAAAGGTTGCTGGCAACGGCGAAGCCGACAAGCGTGTAAATAACCACACAGAACGCAATGGAGATAACAATCGCGCGCCCGACGTTACGGTGCGGATCTTTGACCTCCGAGCCGCTGTTGGTGATGGTTGTAAAGCCCTTGAAGGCGAGAATGCCCAGCGCCGTCGCCCCCAGGAAGTTACCCACCACACCTGGATCGCCGCTGGTCGAAAAGTCAACGGCGAGGCCATCCGCCACCCAGATGCCGACCAGGCCAAAGACCAGGATACCGCCAATTTTTAGGATACCGATCAACGATGCGACGCCCTGGATCAGGCGGTTGCTTGTCAGGTTGATCAGAAACGCGGCCAAAATAAGCAGCACACCCAGAACAGATACCATGCGGCCGCTGTCATCACCACCGAACAGCTGCATGGTATAGGAGCCGAATGTTCTGGCGAGAAAGCTTTGGGCAATCACCATGGAGAAATACATCAGCAAGGCATTAAATGCCGTGGGCAGACGATCGCCATAAGCCTTGTGAAGGTACATTCCAATACCGCCGGCCGACGGGTAGGCATTGGAGATCTTGATGTAGGAATAGGCGCTGAAGGAAACGATGACGGCGGCCGCGAGAAACGCCAGGGGGAAAAGCACCCCGGTCATCTGAGCCATCTGTCCCGTCAGCGCAAAGATGCCAGCGCCGATCATAACGCCGGTCCCAAGCATGACGGTCCCTGACAGCGTCAAACTACCTTCGTTATAAGCTGCTCCCCGATCCTGTTCCTTGGGCATTGAACCTCCTGCTATTTTTTCAACGGTGGAATTTTTGAACAGCAAAACGACCCCAGCTCAGGGTTGGCCCGCGTGCCTTCTCAGCGGCAAATCGGTGCCCAGCCAGCTTTCGACATGGCCTCCATTTGCTTTGCAGTGTAGCTCGGTTATTTTGAAAAACACGGGGGCTGGCCTTTGGCCATAGCACGTTGTTGAGACTGGGCTCTCGGGAGTGCGCTTAAGCTCAACGGCCCCGCCTCACCGGCACCCGGCGCATGGGCTACTCACTCGGAGCCACCAGGACGGTGCGCTGAGGCGTTAGGGGCTTCAGTTGGCAAAACGCGAAGAAGGATCCAAGGCCTAGGTGGCGGTCGCTCGTAAACTCGCGGCCATGTAGACACAACGCAGAGCAGGTTATTCAGCAGCGTGTTTTTGGCATTGCTTTAGGGTACGAAGATCTTAACGACCACCAACAGCTCCGGCATGATTTAGCGCTGCAGACGGCTGTCGATAGTGACCGTTTACTGGCTAGCCAGTCGACCCTGTGCCGGTTTGAGTTGCAGGCAAGTCGACGGTGGGCGACAGCCATGCACGAAGAGATCGTCGAACAGTTTATTCAATCTTACCAGAGCCCCTCTAAGTGCTTGATTCTTGATTCTTGACTTTGACGCGATGGACGACCTCGTTCGTGGCACTCAGGTTGACCGACACTTCAACGGCTATTACAAGAACTACTGCTTCCTACCACTTATGTTTTTTGTAGCCAGAAGCTATTGGTCAGTTACCTACGCCCTGCCAGTGTCGATGGCGCTAAACACACCGGTGCCATTCTGGCATTGCTCGCCAAACGTATTCGCAAGGCCTGGCCAAGGGTAAACATCATTTTTCGTGGTGACGGAGGCTATTGCCGTCCTCGTGTATTATCAGCAATAATCTGATCACCATATTTTATTATTGACTGCATGGGCAAAACGCAAGACCATATATGATCCTGCTGTCAAAAATCAGTATAAGTTGTGAATCTAATTTCGATTAATTTTAATGGGTTTTAAATGCGCTCAATTGTACCACGATTTTATCGGTCACTTCATTGAGGCGTTTACCCTGTTGTTGTAGCTCATCACAGTCCTTGGCATTAGAGCTAGATAATTGTTTAAGCCCAACTATTTCCTGTTCGGCCTCACCAACTAAACGGCGAATATAACGAATATCTACATTATTTGCATTATCATTTTGGCCAATCAGATTCAAAATGTCATCTATATTAATGCAAGCCGTATTGATCTCATTCTGACTAGTAACAGAGTGTTTTGAAAGTTCGCCCAAGTCTTGTGATTGTAGTTCGATCTGTTCGCTAGCCTCAATAACCGCGCTAGAAATTCCTGCTACGATTTCATTGATGTGTTCGAGACTCTGTTGAGTCGACATGGCTAACTGCCTGACTTCATCTGCAACCACGGCAAAGCCTCGCCCATGCTCACCTGCCCGGGCGGCCTCAATGGCTGCATTTAATGCCAGCAAGTTAGTTTGATTAGCAATACTATTAATCACAGAGACCACACCACCAATTGAACCAGCCTGTTCTGACAACGAATCAAACTTGGTTCTCAAATTTTCACTACTACTAGAATAAGACCTGATACTGCTGCCCATATTTATCATGGCCTGGTTTGAATGCAACAAACTTTGTTTAGTTTTAAAAGCTTGAACCTGGGTTTGCTCTGCCTTAGTTTGCAATGCGAGAGACTGCTTATCAAGAACTGTAAACTGAGCAACAATGTTTTCAACTCGTTGATCCTGTGTTTGGATCCTATGGGTGATATCCTGAGTTTTTGATTTAAGCATATTGGCAATATCATCGGACTCATTTGCCTGCGCCTGAATGTCAACTAATGCTTCTTTCACATTGATCCTGAAAGAATTAATAACATCAAGAATCTTACTCATTTCACTGTTGAAATTACTATTAATACTGCATTCTACCGACAGGTTTTTTTGTTCGAATGAACGCATATATTCCGTAATTTCATTGAGCGAGTCGACTCCCCAAAATTTTTCATCCAAATCATGAATAATCAACAGCACTACCACGATATATTGTAATACTTGCGAAATTATCTGTTCACTAAAAAACGTCGCATTAATAAACAATAATATTGCGCCAAGCCAATGAATGAATCGCATTCTAAGAAAAAGTGATTTCATAATAGGTTAATATCCCCTTAATTATTGGTTGTTAAAAGTGATACTGATGGCTTTGGCATTGAATATAAAAAACCTTGTATAAAATCAACCCCAGCCCATCGTACAAAATCGGATTGCGCTTGTGTTTCTACTCCTTCTGCAACAATTAAACTTCCTGTGGATAAACATACGTTGACAATTTCACGATAGAAACTGGTAGCCCATAAATCATCTGGAACCTTAGCCAATAATTTAAGATCCAATTTTATTATATCGAAATGAGTATTACTTAGGCGCAACAGATTTGAATGACCCGAGCCAAAATCATCCATGGCAATGATAAACCCTCGCTCCTTAAGAAAAGATAAACGTTCAATAACTACCCTATCACTGATATCATCTTCACAGATTTCCAGTACAAGATTTTGCTTTTGTTTGATAGTTAATGCACAAAGTGCGTCAGTGTATAAGTGTTCGAACAGATCATTTTCAGCAATCAATTGTCCTGCTATGTTGATCCAAATTTTGGCGTTATAATCTTGTTCGCGGGGGTTCTCCGAACAGGTATCCTTGATCTGCTGACAGGTCATGGCTAGCAACAAATCTCTATTATTATGTAGATAATGAATCAATTCAGTCATTGCAATTGGAGATTGTGAAGAGGTGATAAAACCACGACAAAGTATTTCCCTGCCATAGATAACATCCAGAGAGGCTGTCATTATATCCTGGCTATACCAAATCAACTCAGCATGTTGGCCTAAAAAATTAAATTTCATGACAAAGCATCTCGTTATCTTTTATCGGCAAGTAAATAGCACTCTCTTCGCTTAACCTATTTTTAATTTCTTTTAGAAATTCACCGATATGCCTAGCCTGTTGCGTTTCGATCAAAGCGTTACCACATGACAATTTAAGTGCATGCAGATAATCACTGGTTGCATGGCAAGTATTGGAAAGAATGTCATAACCTTGCTTTATACTATTTTTCTGACTCGGTGATATGTCACTATTCTCCAAAATAGGAGCAAGAAAACATGCTTCCAACTCAAGGTGAATAAGAAGACCCTTAGTAAGTTTTCTTAAACGGGTCTCTATGTGGATAAAACTACTATTACCCTGAACCAGCATTTTTTTGATCGAATCTATTTCCAGATCCAATTGAAGATGTTGAGCAACCAAGGTGGTTGGCCAGTCAGACTGTCCCCAGCAAGATACCGCAGATTGAGTCAGGTACTGGTGAACAGTGGGTTTATTCATACAGCGCCTTCCTAACGTTGGGTGTTACAACTGACAAGCATGAGTATTTGGACATGCGATAACATGTATCTAATCTACATGTTATAAAGCATATATCTAAAATGCAAGTCATAAGCAAGCATGAGAGGCATAAATATTACTTCAGAAAGACAATAGGGCCAGGTCTTGCGTTTTGCCCCCTACTCTCTATTTTATTGCGCCCCTGTCGGGCACGTTCATTTTTTAAGCATCAAAAACGAACCCAAAAATGCTTTCCCCACAAAACCGCCCTGCGGGTACCCGGTTCACTCGGTGCTTATATGGACCTTGCCCTAACGGACAGAAAAAGCTGTTTAAACGGGCTCTTGCCCATTTATCTATGCTATGCCAGCCAATCTGGAGCGGGCTTAACTCATGTTTCTGACATCGGTTTAGAGGAGCGCTTGGTGTTACCATGCAGCTTTAAGAGCTGGATAAATAAGGGGAATATTGACGCAAACCTTCACTGCCGTATGTTAGGCATTATTGCTGCAGATGAGTCTTTAATGAAAACTTTCCTTTTTAATATATTTGACACATTCCCTCCATAGAATTGCTCTAAATCACCCAACGGCAGCGAATCGCCGGGGTCGTGACCGAGCAGGTTCCCTCGATAGACGATAGGTCTTAGAAGGCGCTGAGATATCAAAAACCAAACCTAGAGTAGATAAAATGAAACTGAAGTTACTATCTGCAGCAATGATTGCCGCGACTGCCACCACCGTTCATGCCGGCACTGTGATAACCGATGGCGAGGATCTTGTCATCAGCACCCAGGGCGGTCTTAAAGTCGCCACCAAAGATAAATCTGCATCTTTTCAGCTGGGCGGCCGTTTGCAGTGGGACTACGACGCCACTGAATCTAAAGCTAACGCTAAAGACACCACAGACTTCGACGTACGTCGCGCCCGTTTGTTTGCCAAGGGCCACTACGGAGACTGGGCCTACAAGGCCCAGTTCAACATAGCCGAAAGCGGCGATGGCGGCGGTGACGCCGAAGACCTGTATATCCGTTACACCGGATTTGGCAAGATGGCCAATATCACCGTAGGTAGGCAGAAAGAATCTTTTGGTCTTGAAGAGCTGACGAGCTCTAAAGATATTTCGCTACTCGAACGCTCAGCCATGACTGAATTCTATGCACCTGGCCGCAGCGGCGGTATTCAGCTGCATGGCAAGGGCAGCAACTGGACCTACGCTGTGGGTATCTTTGAAGCGGATGGCGACAGCAAAAACGATTTTGATAACACGGCCATCACCGGCCGAGTCACTTTCGCACCGATCAAAACCGCTACTACCGTTGTTCACCTGGGGGCCGGTGCTACCCGTCGTGATGCCGATGTAAGCGCTGATGAAGTCGATACCTACAATATCGAACTGGCCGGTGCCTTTGGACCTTTCCACGCTCAGGCTGAATACTTCGACTCCGAACTAGGCCAGGTTGAGACGGACGGCTACTACGTCCAGGCTGGTTGGATCATCACTGGAGAAAGCCGCCCTTACCAAGACGGAAAGTTCAAGCGCGTTAAACCTGGCACGGACGGTGCCGTTGAAGTGGTCGTGCGCTATGAAGAGGGCGACGGCAAATACAGTGATATTGGTCTAGAGTCTGACCAATTGGACGGCGAGCAGACCTCTGTCGGCGTCAATTATTATGCCAACAACAATGTGCGCTTGGGCCTAAGTTATATGGACGGTGAAGCCAGGGATGCCTCAGGCAATAAGTTCAAAGGGGATGAGCTGCGGGCACGCCTGCAATTCGCTTTCTAACCATGCTGGCGCGCCACCAAACCAGTTCGGTGAGCGCGCTCCGAACGCCCGATAACGGATACCAGTCCCTTCAGACATTATCCGGTATCGGGATCGCAGGCCGGCTTTTGCCGGCCTTTTTGTTTACCCTGCGACACGGGCAAACCCAGCGTTCTGTCAGAAGGCATCGCCCAGGTCGAGAGAGACAATAGAGCAGAACAATAGGGCCAAGTCTTGCGTTTTACCCCCTGAACGCCATTAGCCAGCGTCCGCCTTACTGCACATAGCACTCACACCCACGGAGTGAGACACCAGCGCTCCTATTACAGAACCAAATACAAATGGTGGGTAAAACCACTCTGACCGACAGATCTCAGCCCCATAACGCGCTGGCTATCCCATTGCGGCTCAGACGGGGAGCTATACTTTGGTCCCTTATCCACACTAAAGTTGCATGATATATTGTCGACAATTGATACTTATCCGCATACCTTGTAGCGGCCGCATCAAGCACCGAACACACACGGTCTTGACGGCACACTCCAGAAGAAGTACGCGCCAATAAAAATAATAGCGACGAAACGACTAACCCACTATTATTTTAAGGAATTATTTATGGCACGCGCTGAGCGTAAGTATGGGGAGGTGCACCCGTATTGGGCTGCAGGCCCCTTCAAGATTCGACTTCCCTTTATTCACTACCGCTGGGAGATGGCTGAAACCATCCAGGCGCTGATCATGTTTGTGGTCGCGATGGCGATGATCCCGCTGCTGGAGAAGTACCTCGGCCTGCCCTACGACGTCGCACTCGCCTATGTAGTGGTCTGCGGCATCGGCTTTATGTTGCCCAACCTCTTAGGGTCACCCTTTGTACCCGGCTGGATCACCCCGGCCATCCCGGTGGTACTGCTGTTTATCGGTCAGTTTGAACCCGGTCCTGAGGCCATCAAGGCATTGGTGGGGCTGCAACTGGTGGTCACCTTTATCTTCTTCTTCCTGGGCATTACCCGCCTGGGCACCAAGCTGATTAACCTGTTCCCCAGCTCCATGAAGGCAGGCATCCTGCTGGGTGCTGGCATCGCCGCCATCACCGGAGAGATCTCTGAGGGTGGCCGTCTGGCTAACACCCCGATCTCACTGATGCTCGGCTTTGCGGTGACCGGCTACGTGCTATTTTCCCTCTCTTTCCGCGATCTAATCGAAAAGCATCGCTGGGCCAAGATCATCTCTAGTTATGGCATGGTTCCCGGTACTCTTGTTGCCATGGGCATAGGCTGGATCGTCGGCGAATACCAGATGCCGGACATCCAGTTTGGGCTCTCAACCCCCGCCTTCGCCGAGATGTGGAACTACCTGCCGTTCAGCATTGGTTTCCCCGGTATTGAAATCCTGTGGATGGCAATTCCCACCGCAATCATCGCCTACATCATCGCCTTTGGTGACATCATCGTCGGCCAGAGTCTGCTGGACCGGGTCGATCACCTGCGTCCGGACGAAAAGATCGAAGTCGATGTCGACCAGGTGCACATCATCACCGGTATCCGCAACCTGATGCACAGCCTGTTCGCGCCCTATCCGGGCCTGGCTGGACCGCTGTTCACCGGCGCCATGGCAACCATTGCCGAGCGTTATCGTTACGGCCGCGGCGCGATGGATACCATCTACAGTGGCGCAGGGGTCTTCTGGATCGTCGCCTTTATCGCGCTGTTTATGCTGCCGCTAGTGACGCTGTTCAAGCCGGTATTACCGATTGCACTCTCTATCACCCTGCTGATCACCGGCTACCTGTGCATCAGCGTCGCCGTCGAGCAGGTCGATAACGCCACTTCGATGGGTGTTGCGGGCACCATGGGGGTCGCACTGGCGGTCTATGGCGCAGCCTGGGGGCTGGGGGTAGGCTTGGCACTGTATCTGCTGATCGAAAAGCGCAGCAAGAAAGCGCTTATTGAGCACGCTGGGGAGGAACCCGAGGAACCCATCCATATCGTGGAGAAGGCGTCCGATTATGGTAACGCCTGAACCTCGGGCATAACCCAGACGAGGGGTTGCGTTGCGCGGCCCCCTGTCTATTTTCATCAGATAGGCTCACACAGCGCCTGACAGTAATAGCGGATCACAGCAAGGTGGACCAAGCTCCGTAATCCTGCGCATCATCCGCAATTGAAAATCGCGACTGCCCAACCTACCCGCCTACCTTCCCGACTACCTACCCACCTAAAACGGCAAAGCCCGCTAACACCGGCTTTCTCTGTGCCAACCAGCTAGTCCAGCCTCTGAATGCAGAGCACAGATCTCTGGAGCTATCCTGAACTGCCAACACTATAGCGCAAGCCTGCTTCGTTGAAGCTAGCGGCTGCGGGGAATAGCTTTGGATTGCGATCCACGCCACCACTGCCATTCACGCCAGTAGCAACTTCAAACTCATCAAAATACAGAGAATCACAACCAGCGGCCGGATCAGTTTCGAGCCTTTGAGCACCACCAGAGCGGCCCCCAGCCTAGCCCCTACAAGCTGGCCGGCGGCCATTAGCAACCCCAGCACCCAAACGACCTGTCCACCCAGAATAAAAAACAGCAGCGAGGCTATATTGCTAGTAAAATTAAGCACTTTGGTATGAGCCGTGGCTTTGGTCAGGCCATAGCCCAACAGACTGACGAAGGCGATAGCAAAAAAAGAGCCGGTTCCTGGGCCGAAGAAACCGTCATAAAAGCCTATACCCAGGCCCACTGTCAGCGCAAAGCTCTGCGGCGCTATCCGCCGCTGGACATCCTCCTCGCCCACTTGCGGTGAAAAACAAAAATAGACTGCGATCAGAATCAATAAGACGGGGATAACCGCCGTCAGGAAGCTTGGATCGATCTGCTGAACCAGTAGAGCGCCACTGGCGGCGCCGACGAAGGTGCAAAACACCATCATGCTGATCGAGCGCAGATCGACCAGACCGCGTCGAACAAAATAAAGGCTGGCGGAGAAGGAGCCAAAGCTGCTCTGCAGCTTATTGGTTGCCAACGCCTGTGCAGGTGAAAGCCCGACAAACAGCAATACCGGCAAGGCGATCAGACCGCCGCCGCCCGCTATAGCGTCAACAAATCCAGCCAGCATACCGGTGGCAAATAACAGCGCCATCAACTCGAAGCTTATAGAAAATTCCACGGCAATCTCTTCAATTTATGTCTTTGAGGTGTCTGCACTCGAACGCTTAGACTTAACGCCTCAGCAGCAATGCCCAGCGACCTAGATGCAGGATACTGGCCAACGCGGAGGCTAGATAGGTCAGTGCAGCGGCCTTGAGCAGGGTTCGTATCGCAGCGATATGCTGCTGCGGAACATATTCGCCATCAATCAATATTGGCAGCGCCTTATTGAAACTGGCATCCCATTCTTCAGGAAGGACAATCAGATAAGCCAGCACTCCGAACAGTTGCAGCAGCAAACTGAGGCCGATAGTGGCTAGAATCAACCCTGGAGATTTTAAGACCAACGCCACGATAGGCACCAGCAATAACAGCAACTCACCCGCTTTTCGAAAGCCCATCGCGAGGGGGATATATTTACGCCTGAGCAGAAAAATCCTTTCTTGGCGGTAAAACTGGATCGCATGCCCAACTTCATGGGCCGCTACCGCTACCGCTTTTAAGGAAGATCCATGATAGTTGCTGGGGCTAAGCCGAACCGCCGGGCCTTGCGGATCAAAGTGATCAGCCCCTTCATCCGTCTCTTCGACCAGAATGCCTTCAAGTTTAAAACGCTGGACTAAGTGCTCGGCTAGCTCACCCCCTGTACCCGGTATTTCATCCAGATCGGCAGCAAATTTCTTCCAGACGTGGCGCACCCAGAACTGCGGACCATAAATCAGCGCAACCAACAGTAGTGTCAGTAGAAGGTAAAGCATTAGGGCCTCTGCCTGGAAGGGTTAGTCGTTGTTATCTCCACCTTAACGACCCACCTCAATCATCCATCTCAGCCACAGGTAAAAGCACCTGTACACAGGTGCCTCTGCCAAGCGCGCTCTCGATCTCACCCCCATGGTGAGCAATAATCGAATCACAGATCGACAAACCAAGCCCCGTACCCATCCCCGGTGCGTTGGTTGTAAAACAGAGCTAACGTGACGCCAGCATCCTTACCCTTGGCATCCACCGCTTGACGCCCTCTTGCTGGCATCGTTTTGCCGCTCGATAATACACCAAACCTGTTCTAATCCAGACAGCATTCGTCGTCAATCAACAGACTCAGGATTACTGCTTAGACGCTTTGCAGTACAATCACCGCTATCGCTTTACTGCACATTATCTCGCGTTATTTTATAACCGATCGATTAACCGGAAATCTCATGGCAAAAGGCACGCTTTATATTCTATCGGCCCCATCGGGCGCTGGAAAAACCAGTTTGGTCAAGGCGCTGATCAGCCAGGACCCCCTGACCTGCGTTTCTGTATCACACACTACCCGCGCCCCACGCCCGGGCGAGATAGATGGCAAGGACTACCACTTTACCAAGCACTGCGAATTCGAGCAGATGATTGCCGATACAGATTTTCTCGAACATGCCAGGGTGTTTACCAACCATTACGGCACCTCGCGCCGCTGGGTTGAAACAGCCTTAGCCGCAGGCAACGATGTAATTCTCGAGATCGATTGGCAGGGTGCTCAGCAGGTCCGTAAACTGATGCCAGAGTCCGTTTCTATTTTTATCCTGCCACCCTCGCTAGACGCTTTACGCCAGCGACTTAACAACCGCGGCCAGGATGCTGTCGAAATCATCAATCAACGAATGGCCGAAGCCGTTAGTGAGATGTCGCACTACCAGGAGTTTGATTACCTAATCATTAACGACCAGTTCGACTTATCGCTAACAGAATTACAGGCGATTTTTATTGCCAAACGCCAACTGATCGGCCGACAGCAACAGCAATATCAACAGCTGCTCGAACAACTACTAAGTTAAAGCGTAATCACCTCTGCTATAGCTTGCCAAAACGGTTCGATTATCTGTACACTGCACGGCTATTTTTTGAATCCGTAATTAACACCTGAGGTAAGTATGGCCCGCGTAACAGTTGAAGATTGCCTAGAAAATGTCGAAAACCGTTTCGAGCTAATTATGGTTTCATCCAAGCGCGCGCGCCAGCTGGCCACCGGCGGCAAAGACCCTCTGGTACCTTGGGAAAACGACAAGTGCACCGTTGTTGCTTTACGCGAAATCGCGGCAGGGCTGATCGACGCCAGCATCCTCGAAGAGCGCCCTGTCAATGTTGAAGATCTGCTCGCAGATGCTCCAGCCGTTGTTGTCGAAGGCTAACCAATAGATCACCAGCCTTATCACTCTCCCCGCTCTCGCAGGGAGAGTTCAATTCGCGAGCATTTGGTCTTGATACTGGTATAGTCGGTTTCTATGCCAACCATTCAATCGTTATCACAACGCCTTACCAGCTACCTGGATCCCGAACAGATCAATCAAGTTCGGCGTGCCTATTTTTATGCCGAACAAGCGCACGACGGCCAACGCCGCAAGAGCGGCGAACCCTACGTCACCCACCCCTTAGCCGTTGCATCGATCCTGTCAGAAATGAATATGGATCACCAAAGCCTGATTGCCGCGATGCTCCACGATGTGATCGAAGACACCCATGTAAGCACCGATGGGTTGCAGAGCCAGTTTGGCGATGCGATCACTGGCATCGTCGATGGCGTCAGCAAACTGACCCACCTCAACTTTGAAACCAAGGCCGAAGCTCAGGCAGAAAATTTTCAAAAAATGATGATGGCGATGGCGGTAGATATCCGGGTCATTCTAGTCAAACTTGGCGACCGCCTGCATAACATGCGCACCCTCGGCGTCATGCCTCCTGAGAAACAGCGCCGCATCGCCCGTGAAACCCTCGACATCTACGCCCCCATCGCCAGCCGACTGGGGATGCACGACGTCCATGTCGAACTCGAAGACCTGGCCTTCCGCGCCTATTACCCGATGCGCTACAAGATGATCGGAAAAGCCGTCGCCAGCGCCCGCGGCAACCGCCGCAATATGCTCGAGCAGATAGAGGCAACGATCACCGACCTGCTGCATAAGAAGGGATTTCCGTTCAAGATCAGTGGGCGCCAAAAGCACCTTTACAGCATCTACAGCAAGATGGTGGCGCAACGTAAGTCTTTCAACGAGATCATGGATGTCTTTGCATTCCGCATTGTCACCGACAAGATTGACACCTGCTATCGAATCCTGGGCGCCGTTCACAATCAATTTAAGCCCGTTCCCGGACGCTTCAAAGACTATATCGCCATCCCTAAGGCCAACGGCTACCAATCCCTGCACACCGATCTATTTGGCGCCCGAGACATCTCCATCGAGATCCAGATCCGTACCGAAGAGATGGACGATATAGCCAACCAAGGGATCGCTTCCCATAGCAGCTACAAGACCTCAAAAGAGGGCAGCAAGCGTATTGAGAGCAGCTACAACCGCGCCAGACTGTGGGTCCAGGGGCTGATGGAGATGCAGAAGAAAGCAGACAGCTCGATCGACTTTATTGAAAGTGTAAAAATCGACCTCTTCCCCGACGAAGTTTACATTTTCACCCCCAAAGGACGTATTTTCGAGTTACCCAAGGGCGCGACACCGATCGATTTCGCCTATGCCGTACATACCGATGTAGGCAGCCGCTGTGTTTCATGCCGAATCAATCGCCGCCTGGCACCGCTTAGTACCCCTCTCGAAAGCGGCCAGACGGTCGAGATCATCACCACCCCCAGTGCTCAGCCAAACATGGCTTGGCTAAATTTTGTCGTCACCGGCAAAGCACGATCAAATATCCGCCATTTTCTTAAACACAAGCAGCAGGAAGAATCTCTCACCCTCGGCAGAAGAATGCTCAACCAGTTCCTGGCAGGTCTTGGCAGCTCCATTGAGGAGATCCAACCCCAACAGCTTGCCCAATACCTTGATCAGACAGAACTACCTAGTCTGGATGCGTTGCTGATGGAAATAGGCCTAGGCAATCGAATGGCCTATCTGGTTGCACAGCAGTTACAGCCGACGGAGAATCACGAGTCGCTAGCAGCACCACAACATCACGCCATGTCGATAAGCGGACGCGAGGGCGTAGTACTCTCGTATGCCCGCTGCTGCCACCCGATTCCCGGCGACCATATCCTGGGGCATATCAGCAGCGGCCGCGGCATCGTCGTACATCGTGATGATTGCCGTAATATTCACGAGTTTCGCGACGACCCTAAAAAATGCTTTCATCTTAACTGGGACCGACAACTCGACGAAGACTTCAACGTCACCCTGAGAATTGAATTAGCCGCACAGCGCGGCATCATTGCCACCTTGGCAACCAAAATTTCAGAAGCAGGAGGAAACATTCAACGTATCGATATCGATGAGAAAGAGGCCCGTATCAGTACCGTGCACCTAGAGCTTCAGGTACGCGACCGGATCCATCTAGCCCAGATCATCAAACGGGTACGCAGCATTAAATCGGTCTCTCGCATCATCCGCACTTAGAAAAGTTTACAATTACCTGACTCCCACTAATAACTTTGTTTCCAACTACCTAGCATCCAACTACCTAGTATCCAACTACCTAGTATCCAAATTATCCGTTTACCGCCACTTTTAAGAGAAGACACAGAGGTTTCTATGAGCAACAGAGCAATCATTCAGTCCGACAACGCACCCCAGGCGATCGGCACTTACTCCCAGGCCGTCAAGGTTGGCAGTACTGTTTACCTATCGGGTCAGATCCCGCTGGTTCCGGAAACAATGGCGATCGTTGAGGGTGACTTCTCCGCCCAGGTGGCGCAGGTCTTCGACAATTTAAACGCTGTCTGCGAGGCCGCAGGCGGCTCTCTGCAACAGATCGTCAAACTTAACATCTACCTTACCGACCTGAACAACTTTGCAACGGTTAATGACGTCATGGCTCGCTACTTTCAGCAACCCTACCCAGCCCGCGCGGCTATAGGCGTTGCGCAACTGCCAAAAGCTTCAGCGGTTGAAATGGATGGTGTACTGATCACCGATTAATCACCTACCAAGGGCCGGGTCCCTACTGCCTTAATCAGGGACCCACCCGCTACAACGATTTTATTTACAGACCCCCTGTGTTGTAAAAATTCCGCTCAGGTTGCAGCCGAGTTGGCCGCTAACTTTTATGGCTACCGGGCTTTTACTTATAAATTAGCTATAACAAGCTGGAGCCTGTGCGATACATCTTCTGATCAGCGGCAATATCGCCAGCCACACAGGGATTCAGAACCCTTGACGCGACATTCCAGCTACCACTAGGATGACCGACTATGACTCAATGTTTAGGACTGCAACTATGAGCACCCCCTCTCTGCGAATCGTCATGCTCAGCGACACTCAAGGACGCGTACTTGTCATACTGCCCTATAGCGAGCTACTAAACCTGGTCAGCATTTGGAAACACACTCATAGGCAACTTCAACCCCTTTCCGCCCATGACTCTATTGCTTTTTTCAACCAGCCCGCTCTAAACCAAGCCAAGGGGATAGAGCAACTTTTGGCACTTCCTCTACTGGCGGATTCAGAATGCGCTTTTGAGGGCGAGTTTGAGGTCATAGAACCCAACAGTGGTCGAGTCCTCATGCTGACGACTGAGATGCTTCAAAATACGTTACAGCAATGCAAACTCAGCATCACCACCGAGGCCATCGACGCCAAACAGGTTCAGGGTAACGACATTACCGTCATCACCCGCTCCGTTGAAAAATTCACTACGCTACGAATCAAACAGCGCCTAGAGGACACCCTGGGGTTACCCACCCTGCCTCCAACCGCACAAAAAATCATCGAACTCCGTGCCAATCCCAGTGCCGGCATTGATGATCTCGTCCCTATCGTCAAGTTGGATCCCAGCCTCTCCGCACAGGTCATGAGCTGGGCTGCCTCGCCTTATTATGCAGCACCCGGCGGTATCGATTCGATTCATGATGCTATTGTGAGGGTACTGGGCTACGATCTGGTGGTTAACTTGGCTCTGGGCGTCGCCATGGGCAGGACCCTGAAGCTTCCAACAGACACCCCAAGGGGCAATACACCTTACTGGTTGCAGGCGATCTTCTGCGCCACCCTTGCCGAGACACTCGCCAAGCAGATGCCTCCCGAAGAGCGGCCAAAGCCCGGACTGGTGTATCTGACAGGACTGCTGCACAATTTTGGCTACCTGGTACTATCGCACGTCTTCCCCCCCCACTTCTCCTTGCTATCGCGTTACATCGAAGCCAACCCGCACCTGCACCACGAACACATTGAAAAACAGATTCTCAATGTCACTCGGGAGCAGATTGGCTCCTGGCTAACCGAGACCTGGAATCTTCCCCGTGAAGTATCAACGGGGATTCGGTTTCAAAACGCGTTGGATTATCAAGATGAGCACCGCAACTATGCCCGCCTGATCGATCTAACGCTACGAGTGATGCGAACTAACGGTGTGGGTGATGGCCCCAAGGGAGAAACTCCTGCAACTCTTTACCAGCAACTAGGACTGGAAGCACAGACCGTCCAGAACACATTCAATTTGATCTATACCAAGACAGACAAACTAGATGAGATAGGCAACTTTCTTAAAGTAGGTTAACTAACTGCGGATTAATCAAAAGCTGGCTAACTTATAACTATGTAACCAGATAAAACGTATAGGCTCTGGATCCGCCTGGATAGGTAAAAAGCCCGTCTATCGCCACTCTGAAAGTGTATCAACGGGCTCTACTTCTACTAGCGACGCTCTTCCTCCGCGACTGAATCCTGCAGTAGCTCCAACTCCTCGACACCCGCCAACCACTGTTCTTCGGTATCACTATTGGATTGCTGCAGCTGTACCTGCTGCTGCAGCAACTGCTTGAGCTGAAGCTTATGACTATCCTCGTACACCGTGGGATCGGCCAACTGCTGGTTGATCTTATCTATATCGTTCGCCTGTCGCTCCATCTGCTGCTCTAGTTTTTCGATGCGCTTACGCAAAGGCGCTAGCTGCTGCCTTCTGGCGGCCTCCAGCCGCTTGCGTTCTTTACGCAGCTGGGACGACTCTCCGCCAACCGGCTCTGCACTGCTGGATTCTGTAACCACACGGCTAGCTGCCGCCTCGGTCAACCAGCGTGCATAATCATTCAAATCGCCATCGAAGGGTGTCACCTGGCCATCGCTGACCAACAAAAATTCGTCAACGCAATTACGCAGCAGATGGCGATCGTGAGAAACCAGAATCAACGCCCCCGGAAACGACTGTAGCGCCAGGGTCAGCGCATGCCGAACCTCAAGATCAAGGTGGTTGGTCGGCTCGTCCATCAGCAGTAAATTAGGTTCTTGCCAGGCGATCAGCGCCAGGGCCAGGCGCGCCTTCTCGCCACCGGAGAAGAGCTTAACCGGATCCAGACAATCATCGCCACGAAAGCCGAAACCGCCCAGATAGTCGCGCACGCTTTGCTCACTGGCTTCAGCTGCTAATCGCTGCAGATGCAGTAGCGGTGAAGCCTCCAGATCGAGCGCTTCTAACTGGTGCTGGGCAAAGTAGCCAACCCGCAAATTCTCTCCGGCACGGCGCTCCCCCGCCAAGAGTTCAATCTCAGCCATCAGGGATTTTATCAGCGTCGACTTACCCGCGCCGTTCGCACCCAACAAACCTATCCGCATCTCCGGCAGCAGGTGCAGGGTACAGTTTTCAATAATCGGCTTACCCGCATAGCCCAATTTAGCCTGATCCAGCACCAGCAACGGGCTAGACATCTTATCGGAACATTGAAAGCTGAAGCTAAAGGGTGAATCGATATGCGCCGGAGCGATGCGCTCCATCCGCTCCAATTCTTTAAGACGGCTCTGCGCTTGCTTGGCCTTAGTCGCTTTGGCCTTGAAACGGCGAACAAAGCTCTCTATTTCACCAATTCGCTGCTGCTGCTTCTCAAACGCCGCGCGTTGATGGGACAGTTTTTCAGCACGCAGCAATTCAAAGGCCGAATAGTTGCCTTTATAGAGCGTCAATGTAGCCTGATCAAGATGGACGATATGGCCGACGACTCGGTCAAGAAAATCACGATCATGCGAGATCAGAATCAGGGTGCCTTCGTGGGTTTTGAGCCACTGCTCAAGCCACATCGTAGCGTCCAGATCTAGGTGGTTCGTCGGCTCATCAAGCAATAGCAGATCTGAGCGACTCATCAGCGCCTGGGCCAGATTCAAGCGGATCCGCCAACCACCGGAGAACTGCGCCACAGGACGTTCAACTTCCGATTCATGAAAGCCCAGACCATGCAGCAACTGGCGAGCTCTGGCATCCGCGCTATAACCGTTAATAGCCGCTAGCTTGGCATGCAACTCACCGACATGCTGGGCATCAACTTGCTGTTCCGCAACAGCCAACTCCTGCTGGACCTGGCGCAGCTCACTGTCGCCATCGAGCACATAGTCTACGGCTCGGCGGTCCAGGGTATGGCACTCTTGGGCCATATGCGCGATACGCCACTGAGCGGGTAATCGAAGCTCTCCAGCGTCGGCTTCAAGTTTTCCTAGTAGCATCTGAAACAGACTCGACTTGCCGCTGCCATTGGCACCAATCAGGCCGACTTTATAGCCAACATGCAAGCGTAGATCTACCTGTTGCAGCAGTTGATTCTTGCCCCGCTGCAGGCTTAATTGGATGAGTTCTATCATGGCGCGGAGTGTACCATAGCAAACACCCGGTTCAATGCGGCCAACATCTGGTTTTTAACGGAACTTTCGCGTTATATTGCCGCTCCAAGGTCCACTACCGATCTGATCTATAGACCGAATTAGCGAACTCAGAACCTACGACCCAAAGGATTACTAATGAAGAAACGCGTATTAGCCGGTGCCATGGCAACTGCACTGTTCGCCTTACCCTTTGCTCACGCCGAAGAGCTTCAGTCTCCAGAGCAAAAAATCAGCTATATCATGGGGCTAAACGTTGCTGCCCAAGCAGCAACGCAGCTGCAAAGCCTAGGCTACGAGCTCAATCAAGAGGCATTCCTGACCGGACTCAAAGAGTCCTCAATGGAGCAACAAGGTCGCAGTCTCAGCGACGAAGCGATTCAGCAAGCCATGCAAGCAGCCCAAGCTCGCTTTCAGCAGCTGCAACAAGCAGAGGCGATCAAGAAAGAAGCAGAACAGGCCAAACAGGGCGCAGACAATCAAGCCGCAGGCCAGGCTTTCTTGGCTGAGAATGCTAAAAAATCAGGCGTAACCACGACCACTAGCGGGCTGCAGTATAAGATCATCACCCCCGGTGATGGCAGCTTGCCCACCGCCGCAGATACGGTTCAGGTCCATTACCGCGGCACCCTGATCGACGGTACTGAATTTGACAGCTCATACAGCCATGGCGGACCTGCTACCTTCCCGCTCAATGGCGTCATCCCAGGCTGGACCGAAGGTCTACAATTGATCAGCAAAGGGGGCAAAGCGGAACTGTATATCCCTTCAGAACTCGCCTATGGCCCTCGCGGCATGGGCCAGGTGATCGGGCCAAACTCGACCCTAGTCTTTGAAGTTGAACTACTGGATATCAATCCTCAGAACTAACCTGAACAGGTTAGTGCCTATAAAAAACGGAGGCCTATCGCCTCCGTTTTTATACAAGCCAGCTACAGACCGCCTTCAATGCTCTTCTTTATCGCGCACTATTGATAGCTAACTCTCTATTGATAGCTAAATAGTGCCAGCACCTCTATTTCAGCTCGTTCATCAAGCCATTGGAGGCTATGGCATAATAGACACCATTGCCAAACCCCAAACCATACACCGAGGCACTGGTGGGCCTGAATTGCTCTCGCTTACGCACCTGCCAGCGCCTGATCTCGGCACCGGCACTCACGTCCCACAACTGCACCAATCCCGAGCTGGTACCCGTCAGCAGCTGATCTGAATTATTTGAGAATACAGCAGAGGTGTAGCTGATCCGCTGCGGCACCAGACGCTCATCCGTAGTTAGGGTTTGGTAAACCTGACCGCTACCGGTACGCCAGATCAACGCCTTATCAAGCTGTCCCGCACTAAAAGCAAACTGACCGCTGGGCGAGAGTGCGACTGTATTGACACCATTACCATGCTCAACACTGAGCACCAGTTCTCCGGTAGTGAGGTCCCATAGCCGCGCTTTATTATCATCAGAGCCTGTCAGCGCCCAATCACCATCATCGCTGACATCAACCGCACGAACCCGCCCCTGATGCCTAAGGGTATATTTCAGACCTCCATTTTTAATATCGAAATAGAGCGCGGTGTTGTTTTCCAGACCGATCAGAGCCCAATTTCCTGCAGGAGAGAGGGTCGCATCGAGAATCCCAGCAGGGGCGTTCCAAAACCAGACCGGCTGGCCGTCGGAAACCTGCCACAACACCATATCCTGCTGCCCTGCGGTGATAGCAAAGTCACCCTCAGGGGAAAACGCGGCAGCCACCAGATTACTGTAACCGTCCTTGTTGTGATTCCAATTAAACAACCGCTCTTGCGATTGCAGGTTCCACAGGCTACCCCCGTGCTGAATCGAGCCGACGATGCCGTAGCGGCTATCCGCAGACACCGCTGCGCTATACAACCCCTGTACTGCCACTTCGACGCTGCTAGCGGGCTTATCTCCATAACTGCAACCCATCAGCAAGCCTAGCGCCAGAAAACCAGCAGAGCGCAGAGGCATGGAGCGCACCCGCGACGGCCGTTCGCTCATCTAGAGCCGATCTTTATGGGCGTGATGCAGACTGCCGATCAGCTGATCCTCTAGCTCAAAGCGTTCAGCTAACAACTCGCCCAGTTCTGACAGATCCCGACTCAAATGGGCGACATCCTGGACACAGAGGTTTTTCCGCTCTGAATAGTTATCACTAAAGGTCAGCACCGCATCGGTCGTGGCACGAATTCTAGGATCAAGCTCTCGCGCCAACTCCAGGCCACCATCATTAAATTCATCAGCTTCAGCCAACAGGTGTTCGTACACTCCAAAATGCCAGGAGGAAGCGTAATCAACCATAATCTGACTAAAGTCATGCAGCAGCTCTACAAGCTCAGCGCCCAGTTGCTGTTGCGGCAGAGCCACGAACAAACTAAGCAGATCTTGACGCTCCTGTAACCAGCGGTCGATCAGATCACTGACCCCGCCCCAGCGCTCCTTTGCATTACGGCATTGTTCTAGCATCATCACACCCTACTTTTGTTGTCCGAAAGGACAAACAATGAGATCCACGGGTCTCCGATAAGAGACTCTTGGGCCCATACTAGCGCCAAGCTACGCGCCATATCAACTGCGATAGTGCCCTAGGCTCCAACAAACTGTCAGAGCGCTGCACAAAGCAGCGGACGCGTTATATACTGCACAGAGACAAGTAAGCCTATATTGCTAAAAATCCTGACCAGAGAGAACCTCATGTTCGCCAAACACTCACTGCTTACCCTGCTACTGCTACTGCCTCTCCCTCTGCTTGCCGCAGAGGGAAAGAGCGACTATGTCGAGTATGTCGAGCTTCAACCGCCATTTATCGCCAACTACGGCGGCGTGGGGCCACTAAAGTATCTAAAAGCAGAGGTCTCGATACGGGTCGCGAGCAGCGATGCCGAATCTAAAATCAAACACAACCAGGCCCATATTCGTAACAACCTGGTGATGCTGTTTAGTCGTCAGACCGACGAAACCGTCTCCAGCCCGGCTGGGCGAGAAAAAATTCGATTGGACGCGATGGATAGCATTCGCCAAATCATGGTCAGCGAATACGGCGAAGAGGGCTTTTCGATGCTCAATGATCTGCTCTTTACCAGCTTTGTAATTCAAAACTAGTCGGGGAGGGGCGATCCACCTCCCCCCCCCGTTTAAAGCCTACTCAAGCAGATCTTATTCAAGCAGAAAAATAACTGGCAAGGAACGCCTCAAACTCCTGCTGCGGCGCCTGCTCCATCTGTTGCTGCTGCGCCAGTGAGCTTTGCGCCATCAGATCCAGCTCCTGCTGGGCAGCCGAGCCCAGTGGACTCTCCTGTAACTTAACCCGATGCAGTTTTGACTGCGCCAAAACAAAATCGCTATGCCCTTGGCCTCGCTCACGCATCAGTCGCAGTATATTGGCCGAAGGGGTCCGCTCAGGATCGATCAGCTTATCCCGTTGCTGCTGTACTGCATGGCTATGGGCGGTGTCTCCCTGAGCCTGATCCAGTAATTCGGCCACCTGCATCACTTCGTCCAGCAGCCGCCCTCCCCAATCCGGCAAGGTGCGCGCCCCAGCAGCCGTTTCCAGCTTCAACCCTGGTTTACGGCCCTGAGTCACCACGGCAGCATGGTTAGACTTCAGCCGAGCACACTCCTCGTCAGGGATGTCTGGCGATGCTGACAGCAGACAGTGCAACAGGAAGCAATCGATAAA
>CAXBEA010000032.1:0-35185 GCA_963974645.1 uncultured Neptunomonas sp.
TAGCTAATAACTGTTTGAATTTCATATGTATTCCTCTTTTTTATTGATAAATTATATTCTATGCTTATGTTCCAACTGCCCAGCGGCAGCCTCCTTGATAGGATCTATTTCAAACAAAATTTAAGGTAAAACAGGATAGACGGCCCGTGACTGCACCGAAAGGGGATCTAACTCACAAACGCAGCACGCAGAGGCTGTAGAACAGAGGGGGGGAGATAAATTCAGCAGAAATGGCTCGAGGCTGAATCCTGCAAAGACCCTCTGTTGCCAGTGGCTGATCATAATCGGTCAATACCAATAAAGGCATATCAGCTTGATTGTCTTTGCTAGGGGAAGAGTTGTGGGATTGAAGCGGGGTTACCGAAGTCGTGCAGCTATCGTCCCAGCAATCGATGCCATCGTGACGAGCAGCGTCGTGCTGACCGCTTTCAAGATCGGAGGCTATTTGGCCGCAGTGATTTACAGAAGGGGCTATGCGCTCAGCTTTATCAGCCATCTGCGGTGCTAACAGCATCGCCGCTGTGCAGTGTCCACTGACAACAAACAGCATCAACAGCATGACAAAAATATTCATGCCTTTGCGCTGACGAAGCTGTGATTGACGCTGGCTAATGATCAAGGGTGTATCCAATGCCGATTAAGCGGTTCAACAATTGAGTCTGAAGCGCGGCAATAGTTCCAGCAAATTGCCTAACCGTCAACAATCAAATAACCCTAACTCTTGCACTATAAATCACCCTGTTCATATCCGCTTAACCGACCGTAAATGCCAGCAATGTACTGATATGACTCAACGGTTGACCGCTTTGCTGCTGCCAAATATTAAACACTTCCTGCACCTTTTGTAGATCCCGCTTAGCGGTCGGCATCCTATCAACGATCCCCTGCGCCCTAAGTGCCGCGACCACATCCGGGCTAAGCCTAAAGCTATCCTTACCCACCATCCGCAAGAAAGAGGCTCCCGACAGTCCACCCAGCTGGGCACCGCGTTTTTTCAACAACGCCCATAACTCGGTAACGCTGTCTTCGGGCCAGTCAGCAATAAATTGGCCGAAACCGCCATGCGTTTGTGACAGTTCATGCACCATCAATGCATTGATCCGAATCGACTTGATCTTGCCCCAGTGGCGGATCAAGGCTTTGTTTTGCATCTTGGCTTCAAGCTGCTCGTCGCTCATAAAACTCAGTTTAAGCGGGTCAAAGCCGAAAAACGCCGTTTCGAAAGCCGGCCATTTGCTATCAACCAACGCATGTTTCAGCCCAGCTCTAAACACCCGCAGACAGATAGCGGAGAGGTAACGGTCATCGGCCAACTGGATCAGTTGCTGGTGCGTTTTAACTTCGGGAAGGGAGGCCAAAGCGCGCTCAAGCGCTCCTGACTCTCGTAGATGCTGGACAATCCAATCGTAGTTTTTCATGCGATTCTGTTAATCCTATCTGTGACCTTGTTAGCCGCCCTTTTAAGCGTCTTGCAACTACCCAATACCCTTAATTAACCGCGACAAAACCGTCGGTTAAACAGTTTGAGCTATTTCCACCTCCGGCACTGGCGCGTATTATAAGCCGCTTGATCCATGGAATACTCAGACTTGGGCAGCCTAGCCCAGAGCCTATATAGCCTGCAGGAAAATACCAGATGTCCGTTGTTAGAAAATCCAACAAGCTCAGAAACGTCTGTTATGACATCCGCGGACCGGTGCTTGAAGAGGCCAAGCGCCTGGAGGAGGAAGGTCAGCGGATCATCAAGCTTAACATTGGCAACCCAGCCCCGTTCGGTTTCAACTCACCCGAAGAGATCATTCAGGATGTAATCCACAACCTGCCTTCGGCTCAGGGCTACTGTGATTCCAAGGGCCTCTTTACTGCACGTAAAGCGGTGATGCACGAATGCCAGCGACGCAATATTCAGGGTGTCGGCATCGATGATATTTATCTGGGTAACGGTGTCAGCGAACTAATCATGATGTCGATGCAGGCACTGATCAATGACACCGACGAGATGCTGATCCCCTCTCCCGATTACCCGCTCTGGACCGCCGCAGTGAGTCTCGCCGGAGGTACCCCGGTACATTACATCTGCGACGAGCAGGCTGGCTGGTTCCCAGACATTGAGGACATTCGCAGCAAGATAAGCGAGCGGACCCGCGGTATCGTGGTGATTAACCCAAACAATCCGACGGGAGCGGTTTACCCCAAGGCGTTGCTGGAGCAGATCATCGATCTGGCCCGTGAGCATAATCTGCTGGTCTTCGCCGATGAGATCTACGACAAGATCTTATACGACGATGCCGAACACATCCCGCTGGCATCACTGGCCGAGGATGTGCTCTGCCTGACCTTCAACGGCCTCTCCAAAAGTTACCGCTCTGCAGGCTTTCGCTCCGGCTGGGTGATCGTCAGCGGCCCCAAGCACCGTGCTCGGGATTACATTGAGGGGCTGGATATGCTCTCGAACATGCGTTTGTGTGCCAACGTCCCGGCCCAGAATGCGATTCAAACGGCCCTCGGAGGTTACCAGAGCATTAATGAACTAATCGTCCCCGGTGGCCGTCTCTACGATCAGCGCGATGCGGCTTACGACATGCTCACCGCCATACCTGGTGTCAGCTGCGTTAAACCCCAGGGGGCGATGTACCTGTTTCCTAAGCTTGATCCTAAGGTCCACCCGATTCACAACGACGAGAAATTCGCACTGGATCTGCTGATGCAGCAAAAAGTCCTGATCGTCCAGGGCTCGGGTTTCAACCTCAACGATACTCAGCACTTTCGCTTGGTGTTCCTGCCGCGTAAAGATGACCTGCATGAGGCGATTGAGCGGATTGGCCGATTCCTGCATAACTATCGACAGTAATGCCCAAAGCAATCGGCAGTAATATCCGACGCTATTGGCAATGATACAGACCGCCGCAGAAAGACTAATAGGAATAAAAGTTAAGTCGGAAAAGGTCTGGGTCGAAAAAGGCTACGTTTAATAAAGGAACGTTACGGTGCTAAAATTACTCCCCACGCTACTACTGCTCGTACTATCGAGCCAGAGTTTTGCGACAACACCTGGCGCGATCGCCACCCTGTGTAAAAAGCAGTGGCCAGGCGACAAGGGCCTGCAGTCGTTCTGCATCACCGAAAAACGCAACTACCAGGAGTGGCTCAATTACACCCGTAAACGCGTCTTCAACAATGTCGAACAGCGCAACCGGGTCGATAACTGCATTGCTGCTAACAAGCCCGATTACCGCGAAGCTTATGACTGCGTATTCAACTCCAGTTTTTTTAGCATCCGCCTGTTTTAGTGACTGTTCTAGTGACTGTTTTTACCACAAATAAACGCCAGACGTTAAATCCCGCCCTAAACCACAGCCAGATAAACCACCCTCAGCAGCTCAATCAGCCACTCACTCTGAACTAGGCCCGATAGCTAAAATGCAACACCTTCAAGCCACTCTGTGGATCCTGTTCAGGAAAGCTCTCAGGGTTCGCAAGCCGTTCGGCAAAGACGGCCTTGGGGCAATGCTGCTGCATCAGGTCGATCAGAAACTGGCAATCGATATCAGGATCATTCAAGCAGACCAATACTTCGGCCTGCGAAGCTAACAGTTCCGGCAACCGGCGCAGCACCTTCTGGTAGTCTGTTGTGGCAACAAAACTACCCCGTTGAAATGAGGGTGGATCGATGATGACCCGCTCATAGGGCCCCAATTTCTTCAACTTTCCCCAGCTACGAAACAGCTCGTGGGGCAAAAAACGTACCCCGCGTGAATCATTGTCATTGAGTTGATGATTACGTTGGCCACGTTTGAGCGCGCCCTTACTCATATCCAGATTGACCACGGTATCAGCACCGCCAGCCATCGCCGCCACCGAAAAACCGCAGGTATAGGCAAATAGATTCAACACATTGCAGTGGCGGGCATGCTCGCGCACCCAGCGCCGTCCATTAGCCATATCCAAAAACAGCCCCATATTCTGGCTCTGACCCAGCTGAAGTTCAAACTGCAACCCGTGCTCAGTCACCACCAATGTAGTGCGAGGCTCTCCCCACAGCCACTCGACCGGCCCCGTTTGCTGATACCGGTGCTGCACCGCGACCGCAGCCATACCCTGGTTTTTAGCGGTGCCCACTACCGGCCCAAGAGCATCGAGCGTTTCTGGCCGATACAGGGTAATCAGCAACACCGGTCCGAGCAGGTCGACATTAATATGCGCGAGCCCCTCGTAGCAGTGTCCGCGACCGTGAAATAGACGCAGCGCCTCGGTTGAGCCAGGATGAAAAGAATGACCGGAGATCGCTTCTAAGATTGCCTGCATCGGAGACTCGTAACTAAAAAGGATCGCTATTATAACCCTGTATATAGCCTTGAAACTTTTCTTTATTGACCCCATCTAAGCTGCATTGAATCGGCGATAACCGACTTTATCACTACGGGAAAAATCACATGCGCATATTGCTGTTCCTAGCCACCAACCTGGCGATCATTCTGGTTGCCAGCATTACCCTGAGCTTGCTCGGCGTCAGTTCCACACTGCAAGCCAACGGTATCGATCTGGACCTTGGCAACCTGCTTATCATTAGCGCTGTCTTTGGCATGGCAGGCTCTTTTATCTCGCTGCTGATCTCCAAATGGATGGCCAAGCGTGCTACCGGTGTACAGCTGATCGAGCGACCACGCAACGCCGATGAGAAGTGGCTGTTCGACACCGTGGCAGAACTAGCCCAAGAAGCTGGCATAGGGATGCCAGAAGTGGGTATCTTCCCTTCCGCACAATCCAACGCCTTTGCCACCGGCTGGAACAAAAATGCCGCTCTGGTAGCGGTGAGCCAGGGCTTACTGCAGCGCTTCAGTCGCGCCGAGGTCAAGGCGGTCATGGCGCACGAGATTGGTCACGTTGCCAACGGCGACATGATCACCCTGGCGCTGATTCAAGGCGTGGTTAACACTTTCGTAATGTTCTTCGCCCGCGTCATCGGCCATATCGTCGACCGAGTGATCCTGAAAAATGAACAAGGGCACGGTATTGGTTACTTCATCGCTTCGATGATTGCTGAGGTGGTTCTGGGGATTTTGGCCTCAACCATCGTCGCCTGGTTCTCCCGCCGGCGTGAATTTCGTGCCGACGCAATGGGTGCCCGTCTGGCCGGTAGCGCCGCGATGATCGGCGCCCTGCAACGCCTGAAAGCGGAACAGAATCTACCCGCCGATATGCCCGATCAACTGGTCGCGTTCGGCATCGCCGGCGGTCTGAAACAGGGACTTGCTTCGTTGTTCGCCAGCCACCCACCGCTGGATGATCGCATCGACGCGCTACGCCACGGCTAAGGAACCTGTGAATAAGTCCAGTGTGTTCTCTGCGGGCTATAGAACGGCCAAGTGCGCGAAAGATCGCGCAGTGAAATGTCTAGACCTTTTCAAACGGTCTGACAAAGCAGATGGCCGTTATAGAGCCCGCCCTTCGGGGCTTCTAGAGCGAATAGATCTCGGTGTTAGCGACTTTTGACAGACAACCAGTCTGTCTGTAATCGCTGCCTTGATCTCCAATCGCGCTGAAAGCCAGAGGCGCAAGGGACTTGTTCATAGGTTCCCTAGCTTATGTATTTGAGCCCAGCCCAACGTTTAAAACAGAGCTTGCGGTTAGCTATCTACGCACGACGAACCTACTTGATGGCAAAATGAAACGATACGATTTCTAATGCCCAGAAGATACAAACAGTATGGAATTTCAAGGCGCAGGCACTAGGGTTTAGCTACCGTTATCAAGACTTACAGCTCTCGTTAATGAGCGATAGTTTAAACCTCTCCGATGCCCATACCCTGGGTATCAACCTAAGCTGGAACGTGCCACTCAACTGGTAACCTTTTTACTTGCTCGGTTAAAGACAGAACAACGAGCACTAGCAGCGCTAGTCAAACGACGACCAAGGTGGCAACATCGAGCTTTGATCCTTTGAGAACCGCTATGACTCATTCCCTGCATATCCCCTGCCCCAGTTGTGATGGTGTTAACCGGGTTCCTGGATCCAAGCTTGGCGACAAGCCTAAGTGCGGCCGCTGTCACTCGGCACTGTTCCAAGCAAAACCTGTAGAGCTAACAAACTCTAATTTCCAAAAGCAAATTAACCGGAGCGACATTCCCCTCTTAGTCGACTTCTGGGCACCCTGGTGCGGTCCTTGTAAGATGATGGGGCCAGCATTTGAGGCGGCCGCTTTGCAGTTAGAACCCCAGATCAGGTTGGCAAAAGTGAATACCGAATCCGAACCCAGCTTGGGGGCAAAATTCGGTATCAGAAGCATTCCATCGCTGGTTCTTTTTCATCAGGGGCGGGAGGTCGCAAGACAGGCGGGTGCCATGGGCACGTCCGACATCGTACGTTGGGCTAATACTCATTTAAACCCTAGGGTTTAAGATCAAAACTCTTGCCGCAACGTAAGCGTATCACCTTTTTGAGTGAACTCTATCTCTCTCAAAGCGCTCATTCCTAATAAGATTTTCGTACCCTGCATACCGGGTAGGATCGATGCTTGGACATTGAAAAGCTCGATATCACCAATTTTTAATTGCTGCACGACTGTTGAGTAGGCCCTTGCCGTACCGTTAGCCGTTATCGAGCTATAAGCACGCCCTGCAACCAAACCAAGCTCCTGCTGCAACGCTCCAGGGATGGCAACGGTAGTTGCTCCCGTATCGACCAAAAATACAACGGACTTCTGGTTAATGCTACCACCGGTTAAATAATGTCCTTGGCGATTGGGCATAAGGATAACTTCAGCGCCATTAGCTGTCTTGGCACTGAGAGGTGCAGAATTTGGATTTAGCTGATGATCCTCCCAGCTACCAAACATCCATACCAACAATCCCATCGCAATGACCCACGCGACGATCATCATGTTTTTGCCGATCTTAGGGGCTATGAGTTCAGCGCTCATGATGTATCGCTATGTTCCTAGCTACGTTTTAGACTTTAGGTGACTGTTTATTCTGAATTCGCACAGCTTACCATAGCCAGCACTAACAACATTTCAAAGCGGCAGCCAAAATATAGCAATGGCTCGGCAATTAAAATCGCGTTTAAGGTAAAGGCGTACAGGAATATTTAATAAATATTCAGGTCAGTGTTAGCAGGCCAATCACTGCGCTGTATCAATAATGTTTCAGCCTAAGCTGGTATTATCCCCCGCGGCCGGTACCCGCCACCAATATTCAGCCCTAGAAAGCTGCAGCTTTACTACATTCAGGATTTATAGTGACTCTCGAAATAACATTTGTATTCGGCCTACTCGCGCTGACCGTCATCCTTTTTATTATCGATCGCATCCGCATGGATATCGTTGCCATGATGGTGGTCGTAGCGTTGGCTGTCTCCGGAGTTATCACTCCTGCGGAAACAGTTTCCGGTTTTGGTCAATCGATCGTGGTAATGATCGCAGGACTGTTTGTGGTCGGTGAGGGGTTGTTTCGTACCGGTATCGCCGCATCTGCCGGACGATTACTATTACGTTTGGGAGGCACCAACGAAGTACGATTGTTGTTACTGATGATCCCGATGGTGGCCGGTTTGTCGGCGTTTATGAGTTCTACCGGTGCAGTGGCGCTGTTTATTCCAGTGGTGTTAAGCATGTGTCGCAAGGCTAGCTTAAGCCCTTCAAGAATGCTAATGCCGCTGGCGTTCGCCTCCCTTATTGGCGGCATGCTGACACTAATTGGAACACCACCCAACGTCATCGTCAGCGGCCAGATGGCAGCAGCAGGACTCGCGACATTTGGATTTTTTGATTTTACCCCGATCGGCGCGCTGATTTTACTGGTCGGTACACTCTATCTGGTTTTTGTCGCCCGCCACCTGCTTCCTGTGGGTAAAGTTCCAGAGTCTGAACACCCGCACCTTAAAGAATTCGCAGAACGCTATGGAATAACCAATCACCTGCACAAGATCAAGGTCCCCAAAACCTCGGAACTAATCGGCAAAAACGTGGTTGATGCCGGGTTGAGAACACATTACGAAATCACCCTATTTGCCATTCGCCGTAGCGGCAAGCTGGTATCCAGTTTGTTACCTGTGCTGGCGCAAACCAAGATAGCCGCTGGCGACACGTTGATGGCTTACGGTTCTCCTGAAGCGATTGGCCGACTATGCGCCGAGCAAAGCCTTGTTTCAGAGGGCTTCCCTGCGGGTGAAACCACCAAGCTGCATCAAGAGTTCGGGGTGGCAGAAGTATTGCTACGCCCCCGCACAGGATTGATCGGTAACACCATTAAAGATGGACGCTTCCGGGAGAAATTCAATCTCAGTGTTATCGGCATCCGCCGTGACAACGAGCCGATGATTGCAGCGTTCAATGGCACTCCGCTGGCGCAAGGCGATACACTCTTAGTCGCGGGAGGCTGGCGCTATATCGAGCAGCTCAAAAACAAGCGCGATTTCGTTATTCTGGAAACTCCCGCAGAGATGCATGATGCCCCCTCGCGCAGCGAACGCGCTCCCGTTGCGATAGTGATCATGCTGGCAATGCTGGTGCTAATGGTCTCGGGAGCGCTCTCAAGCCTGAGTGCGATCTTACTGGCATGCTTCGCGATGATTGCTCTGGGTTGCGTGACGATGGATGAAGCTTACAAGTCACTCAATAGCACCAGCTTGGTGCTTATTGCAGGAATGCTACCACTAGCGCTGGCTATGAAGAAAACCGGCGGGCTCGACCTGATTGTCGAGCAACTGATCAGTATTGCAGGAGGGGATGGTCCTCTCATCCTTTGTGCAGGGTTGTTTATCTTCACCTCGGTGTTCAGTCAATTTATCTCTAATACTGCCACCACCGTATTAGTTGCACCTATCGCGCTTGCGGCGGCTCAAGGACTCGGCATCAATCCCGAACCGCTAATGATGACGGTTGCCATCGCCGCTTCCACAGCTTTCGCGACTCCGATCGCCTCACCGGTAAACACCTTGGTTCTGGCTCCTGGAAATTATCGTTTTATAGATTTTGTAAAGGTCGGGCTGCCGCTACAGGTCCTGGCGATGCTGATCACCCTGACAGTGACACCAATGATATTCCCGTTTTAACCGGATAAATGGATACTCGCAAGCAGAGGACGAGGACGGCGGAGCTTTGATATAAAGGAAGATGAATCCAACAGGATCCCGCTTGGCTGCCAGCCCCATGGTAAATGCGTATCAGAGCACAACTAGATCAGGGTCAAACAGGGTCACCTGATTACGGCCGTTTTCCTTTGAATAATAGAGCGCTGCATCGGCTTGTTTCAGCCATAACGCCATAGAACCCGTTTCCGTACTTAATTCTGAGTGCCCCAAACTGACGGTAAAGTGTACCGAATGCCCCTGGGATTCAACCACCATCTGCTCGATCGCATATCGTACTCGCTCACAGAAGAGGGAAGCCCCTTGAGCATCGGTATCACAGAGCACTACAGCAAATTCTTCACCGCCGTAACGGCCAGCCAGATCGCTATCCCGTACCATCTTCCGCACTGTCGCAGCCAGAGCGATAATCACCTCATCACCCACCTGGTGGCCATAGGTATCGTTAACTTTTTTAAAGTGATCGATATCAAACATAACCAAGCTTGAAGTATGACCATTGCGCTGGCAGCGTTTGAACTCGCGCAGAGCCATCTCTTCCCAGTGTCCGCGGTTATTTAACTGGGTCATCCGATCGATACGACTAAGCTGGGCCAGCTCATCGTTAAGCACGCCCATCGCCTTCTCACTCATGGCGGTTTGGGTCACATCGTAGAGGGTGATACAGATATTGGCTGACTCGGCACCGACAGTGCTAAGCGGCAAGAAAGTGACGTTTTGATACATAAAATCAGAAGAACCGGTGATGGGCCGGTAGCTTTTGAAACGGAACAGATAGGATCGTTGTTTCCACGTTGAATATACAGGGATTTTCAGTGCTGAAACCGCTTCAAGCTGTCGCTGCAGCCACTCCAGAGGAAGATCTGGAGCAAGCTGGAACAGGTTTTGACCGATAGCGTTGGCAGCACTGATTCCCGAATGGTTCTCCATAAAGCCATTCCAGGCCACAATGCGGTGGCGACTGTCGACCACCAGCAATCCCACCTCAATGCTCTGCAGAGCATCCATCATCCAATGAACGTCTGAAACCGCGATACCCTGATCCACGGACTACTCCACTAACAGATTAATGCGCTCATCTAGCAAAGGGATAGAGTCGCCGGTGAATATCAGCAGTAAACTGCAATGGATATGTTGATCGCGAATGCCGTAGCAGATCTCGATCGTCATCAACTGCTCTGCTGAATTTAAGATCCAGCTGCTCCGCGAACCCAGCCATACAGGCGCCAATTAGAATGTTCGAGACCTCCATCAGCAGATCCAGCCGGCGTCCGCTATTGATATCACCCTGTTGCGCGACCAATTGAGCCAAGCTATCGAGATCGGTCTCTTCGATAAACAGCATCGCCTCGCCAGACACGCCCGCGCTGACGAATCCCTGGGTGACCACGGAAACACTGCTTGGGGATATGCCATCCTGCACTAGCTGGCTCAACTGACCGCTATTGATCCGGCGCACCTTGGGAATAGGGAGCTCAATAAACACACCCAACAGGCGTGCCAGCAGATCGGCCGCCTGCCCCATCCCCACATTAGCGATCTCTTGGTAACCTTCTTGAATATCAAAGGTTAACTCTGGTTGAGAGGCATGGGAGAGTCGCGGATCAACACTGGATGCCGCCGCACTTCTGCCGTCCAGCTCATGCAAGATTCCATACTGCTCAAGGATAGCTAGCAGTTTAGCGCTATCTATGGGTTTGATTATGAAGTCTAGCGCGCCAAGCCCCATCACTCGCTGGCGAGCCTCGGGTTGAACATCTCCAGAAACTACGATCACCAACGTAGGCAGATCCTGAGACCTCACCGCTTCCAAAACCTGATAGCCATCCATGACCGGCATATTCAAGTCCAGAAACAGGATATCGGCTCTGCCTTTGATGATAGCGGCCACCGCCTCAACACCATCAGCAGCATAACTGACCTCCACATCCCAGCTTTCAGGCAGCGAACGCGCCATCTGCTTACGAGCAAAACCGGAGTCATCACAGATTAAAATGGGGACAGACATTAACGACTACAACCTGGCTAATAAAATGGCTACATAAAACATAACGCTACGGAGTGTACTGCATCAAAGGGTTGATTCTAGCAGCCAAGATCGGTCAATACCCGCCTGATTTTAATTCTCTAAAGCTTACTCCTTGCTCCTGCGGGATTAAGCGCACAAAAACACGGAAGATAACGGTATAAATAAAGATTGCATAATCGAAGTAAAGATACAGTTCCATAATTCTAAGCAATAAATTTAAAGGATATAACTGAAGCTCTCTCAAACCCCACACAACCGCGGTAAAATGAATGAACGAGATGGCGTCTGTAAAAATGATTTTTTGTTAGACCAAAGATCAATTCTACTACTGGGAATTTGCCACTATCCGGTGGTACCCTTATGAACTCGCTGTAACGATAACAGTCCAATTTCCGTAGGCAGTAACAGCGAACATCTAGTTTTTGAGCGACGCCAGTACTGCCACCGACGACTTCGATGGTAGCTTTCAAAGTGTCAGCCCTTGTGATCGGGCAGACACCGTCGCAAAAGCAACTGATCTTTACTTGATCGAATAAGGGGTTATAAATGGCAAATCGTGATGTCTACGTTCTAAGTGCGGTTCGTTCCGCAATTGGTGGTTTTGGTGGTTCGTTGAGTGGTATGGAACCAGCAGATCTCGCCGGTCTGGTGATGAAAGAGTCGGTTAACCGCTCCGGTGTAGATCCCCAGAAAATCAATTATGTGACCGTCGGAAACTGTATTCCGACCGAATCTCGTTACGCTTACGTTGCACGTGTTGCCTCTATTCAGGCAGGTCTGCCGATGGATTCAGTCGCTATGGCCGTCAACCGTCTATGTAGCTCCGGTTTGCAGGGTATTGTCTCTACCGCCCAGGCAATCATGTTAGGTGACTGCGACTACGGCGTCGGTGGTGGTGTTGAAGTGATGTCACGTGGCACTTACTTTGCACCTGCCATGCGCACCGGTGCACGCATGGGTGATACTGGCATGGTTGACTCCATGGTCGCGGTTTTGACCGATCCCTTTGGCGTTGGCCACATGGGTATCACCGCTGAGAACCTAGCAGAAAAGTGGGAACTGAGCCGTGAAGACCAAGACGCCTTCGCGGTTGAGTCACAGCGTCGCGCAGCCGTTGCCATCGCAGAAGGTCGCTTCAAGTCCCAGATCGTTCCGATCACCTTGAAGAGCCGTCGTGGCGATACCATCTTCGATACCGATGAGCACGGCAAGGCTAACACCACCATGGAAAGCCTGGCCAAGATGCGCCCAGCCTTTAAGAAGGATGGTACCGTCACTGCCGGTAACGCTTCGGGGATCAACGACGGTGCCGCGATGATGGTACTGGGTGGTGCCGATACTGCAGAGAAGGACGGCTACAAGCCGATGGCTCGCTTAGTCTCCTACGCTGTCGCCGGTGTACCTAACCACATCATGGGTGAAGGCCCTGTTCCCGCTACCAAGCTTGCTCTTGCACGCGCCGGTCTGACTCTCGATCAGATGGACGTAATTGAGTCCAACGAAGCCTTTGCCGCACAAGCGCTGGCTGTTGCTAAAAGCCTCGGGCTTGATATGGCCAAGACCAACCCCAACGGTGGTGCCATCGCCCTCGGTCACCCAGTCGGTTGTTCCGGTGCCTTTATTGCAACCAAAGCATTGTATGAACTGGAGCGTACTAACGGTCGTTACGCACTGGTTACTATGTGTATCGGTGGTGGCCAGGGTATCGCAACCATCTTCGAACGCGTCTAACCGACGCCTTAACCAAGGTCCTGTGCTAAGCAGGGCCTTGCGTTATATAACGACTAACGGCGATCTCGGTGATCGCCGTTTTTTTATTTCCCTCGCCCAAGTAATGTAGTCGCAGACGCCAAAGCTAAGCGGTATGCTTGATACGATAACAGGGTCGATAACGGGAGAAATTCAGCTTCATCCGCCGCTGCTCAACGAACTGCTGCAACAGGGTGTCGAGCGAGCGCATCAACTCAACATCCCCACTGAGCTCAAACACACCATGCTCCTCAATAGCATGGATACCGCTCTCCTTCACATTTCCAGCAACGATCCCTGACAACGCCCGGCGCAGGTTTGCTGCCAACTGATGGAGTGGCTGTTCACGGTGCAGATCGAGCCCCGACATGTTGGCATGGGTCGGCTCGAACGGCTGCTGAAAAAGTTCGTAATCCACATGCAAGGGCCAGTTGAAGTGGAACGATTCACTGGTTTTACGACGATACTGAGTGACGCGCTGAATCCCAGCCATCATCTGCCTGGCGACCTGAGAGGTATCGTCGATGATGATTTCATAAAAACGCGCCACATCATCACCCAGACAGCCACGAATAAACTGATCAATGCTGTCAAAATAGCTCCGTGCCGAGGCAGGACCGGTAAAGATCAGAGGGAAGGGAATCTTGGCATTTTTCTCATCCATCAGCACGCCCAGGATGAATAGGATTTCTTCGGCAGTGCCCGCCCCACCGGGAAATACAATCACCCCGTGGCCAAGGCGCACAAAGGCCTCTAGCCGCTTTTCTATATCCGGCATGATGATCAATTCGTTAACGATGGGATTGGGAGACTCTGCTGCAATAATACCCGGCTCGGAAATGCCCACGTAGCGGCCATGCCCTATACGTTGCTTAGCGTGCGCAATGGTCGCCCCCTTCATCGGCCCTTTCATCGCCCCAGGACCGCATCCGGTGCAGATGTCAAAGCCCCTCAACCCCAGCTCATAGCCAACCGACTTGGTATATAGATACTCTTCTCGGCCGATAGAATGCCCACCCCAGCAGACCACTAGATTAGGTTTTTCACGCGGCTTCACCGCATGTGCATGACGCAGAATATGGAACACTTCGTTAGTAATAGCGTCTGAGGGCGGCAAACGACTGTCACTCAGATCCAGCTCATCGCTTACATAGAGAATATCGCGCAACACAGAAAATAGATTCTCGCGTATCCCTGCGATGATCTTACCGTCAACAAAGGCGGTATCCGGAGCATTGATCAGATCAAGTTGGATCCCTCGATGCTTCTGACTGATCTGGACATCAAAATCCTCAAACCGGCGCAACACCTCGCGGGCATCGTCCATCTCTGAATCACAGTTAAGAACAGCAAGAGCACATTTGCGAAATAACTGGTAAAGGCCCGTTTTGCTTTTATCCTGCAACCGGGATATCTCAAACTGAGACAGGCTATCTAACTCATTAACCGGAGTAACGCTAGTAGTTATATTGAACGTAGGGGTCATCAAATACTCCATAAACAACAACGGTGATAGCGAGCACAGTAATTTTGGCCAGAACAATCCTAATTCGGACTAACTAAACACCCAAACCTCTAGAGCTAAAAAGGTCAAACCGTAACAGCCTAAATACTAAAAATGGCAGTTCTATAGCCGTTAGCTGCTTGAACCACGAATACAACTTTGAGCATCATTTCAGTACAGGTTCAGCAGGCTGCCGGATCACACATGCGTTGGCGCTCAAAAAGGATCGACCAACCGGCGACAAGCAGCAATAAGGGTAACATTGCCTGATTGACCAGCAAAGAACCTAGCCAAACGCACATCAATCGCTACCCATCAATAACCGCTTAATGTATTCGGGAACAATTTCACTGGCAGGACCATAAACATGCTCAGAAAATGCAGACTTTTGCAGTGAGGGCTCGAGATTCAACTCAACGGTATAAGCCCCCGCAGCCAAGGCTACCTGAACGAACCCGTTGGCCGGATAAACATTGCCGGAGGTGCCAATGGAAAGAAACAGATCACAGCGCTCCAAAGCGGTGTATATCCGATCCATGGCCATGGGTACCTCTCCAAACCAGACAATATTAGGTCGCAGGGTGCCGCGTAGACCGCAGCAGTCACAAAGACTTTCTGTAGATATATCGGCAGCAACCCGAAACACCTGCTCAGTACGCACACAGCGAGCACGAGTCAATTCTCCATGCATATGCAGTAATTGCCGTGATCCCGCCCGCTCATGCAGATCATCAACATTCTGGGTCACCAATAGGAACTCACCCGCAAAATCCTGCTCCAGCTGGGCCAGAGCCTTATGCGCCGGATTGGGTTTTGTTCTGGGATCTGAAAGTTGCTGGCGGCGCTTGTTATAGAAACAATGAACCAACGCAGGATTTCGGGAAAAACCTTCGGGAGTCGCCACCTCCTCTATCCGGTGATCCTCCCATAGGCCATCACTGGCACGAAAGGTACGCAGACCAGATTCAGCGGATGTGCCGGCTCCAGTAAGCACTACGACAGATTTATACTTAGCCACAACCAACCCCTACTAACACCAGAAGCACCAATAACTGATTGAACTACCATAGAGATTTGCCGCAAAAAAGCAAAGCAGTGTTGCTAACTATCAAGATTCCGAAAGCAATGATTATTCGACATTTAGCAGCCTATATCCATGCTGGTGAACCGTCTGGATATCAAAACCACTCCCCTCTAACACCAGTGCTTTACGCAACCGACTAATATGCATATCTACCGTACGGGTATTGACCTGCTGGCTCACCCCCCAAACCTCAGACAGTAATCGGTGTCTCGACAACAACTGATTGGGATGGGTAAACAGATACTCCGCCAGCTTGTAATCTTTCTCTGTAAGAGCAATCTGCTCCTCATTTCGACTCAGCAAGCGCTGCCCTCTATCGAGAGTAAACACCCCAAATCGCTGTATTTCAGGAAGCTGTTCTTGAGTTTGATTACCGAAACGCTGCACTAGCACCTGGATACGAGACAGCAGGGTCGCGGATTGTAGCGGCTTGACCACATAATCATCTGCGCCATATTCCAGCGCTCTGACAATGTCTGCTTCTGCTTGGGGCTGACTAACATACAGCAGCGGTATCCGTTCAGACTGGCACGACCGGCACTGCTCTATCAATGTACAGCAGCCCTGATCCGAGCAAGCATAATCTAATAACAGCAGATCTACAGGTTGTTGCTGCAAACAGGCATAAAGCTCCGTGGGCTGGGAGCAGCAGCTGTAGCTGTGACCCGCCTGCTCCAGCCAACCCATAAGGGTATCAGCCAAATAACGATCTGACTCCAACACCGCAATATGAAGCATAGAATCCCCTCCAACCCAATCGGAACGAGCCGATTACTACAGGCCCAAGCGAAAACCACCAGAGCACTTAAAGTATAGGCGTTCAAAAACAGACTAGGTTCAATTATTTCAAACTGATCTACGGCCGAAGATCAGCGGGAGAGGACTCCAGGCTGGCAACAAAAAAGTATTGCGGAGGCTAAAGCGTCGACTGGACGCCCTGTTTAATCGCCGGCACCAGCACTGAGATCAACCAGCACCGCGCGACGAGTACTCAGGGCTCGGAAGCGATCTTGCTGCTTATTATTCATCGCACCAATGCTGACATTAAGCAGCTTTTCGTTACAAATAGTTAGAACCTCAGCAGTTCTTTTGGGGTCCTGCTGAATCAGCTCATAACCGGTCTGGACTAAATTAAGCAACACACTAGGGCTGTTAGGTACCGTTTCCAACGCCTTGAGAAAACACTCCAGGGCCTCATCAAAACGCCCCTTACGATACAGCCCCATCCCTTTAAGATTATTACGCCCCCACTCCGTTTCAGTAAAAACTCGACGACTAAACTCAGCTTTATAATTCTCGACACGCTGCTGCAATATCGTCCCCTCAACCCCCTCGAGCAGGTTATCCAACTCCTCGGCCTGAGCACTATCATCAAGGGTTTTATAAACCTCAAAGGCATCTTTGGCAGCAATATTGGCACGCTCAATATCACCGGATAAGCGGTACGTTTCAGAGGTCATCAGTCGCGATTTAAACCGTATCAACTGATCTTTCTGATATTCAAAAACAACTTTTTCTAAGGTTCTAACCGCCTCCTGCTCGGCTCTTGAAGAGTTCGCTCCGCCGTGCGCGGACACCTGTGTTTGCAAACAACGAGCCAGGCCAAAATAATCATGTTGTTGCTGATGACAGGAGTGCAAGGCAAATTTCACCGAGTTTCTAAACGCATCAATAGCAACATTCCAGCTACTGTTCTCGCTGGCCACGTTGCCTAATCCAGACTGCAATATAGGTGCTGTGGGCTGAAGCTTGACGGCACGTTCGAGGAGCTTTTGTGCCTCACTATTGCGACCAATCGCCCGATAGACTTTAGACAGCCAGTCAAACGCCTCGATGCTTTCAGGCGTCCGCTCCAGCACCAGATTAAAATGCGCCATGGCCTCCGCGTACAGGCCTTGGTTATAGGCGCTGATACCCAAACCCATATAAGCCCAAGAGGAGCCTCGATCGGCGACGACCCGCTCAAACAGAACCACGGCTTCGGTATAATTTTCAGTTGCGAGTAACAACCGTCCCTGAAGTCGAGTCAGGTAGGGAGCCAAGGTTGGAAACTTGCGCAGCAATTGGGCGATAATTTGCAGCGCTTTGGTATGCTCACCCTGGTCTATCAGCGTCTCTGCGGGTCTGATCGCCTGCTTAAGCTTAACCAGTTTTTCCAGCCTATTGGTGAAGAGTTTCGGATCGATGGGTTTAACAAAGAAGGATTCGGCAAAACACTCCAGCGAATCATTGGCAATTCCTGCACTGCCTTCTGGCATGATCAGGATATGACTATTGACGGCTTTCTTAAGCCCTTCATGGATAGATTCTTCTATCACTTGATAGCCATTTTTCTCCCCATCGCCCAGCCAGTTCTCTATAAAACAGAAATCAAAAGACTGCATTCGCATCATGCTAAGGGCCATATTGGCCGATGAAGCCACATGAATCTCCGCAGCACCCAGAGAACTGACCTGCGCCTTCAGTATCCCGAGCGCATCAAATTTTTTAGCGACGATCAAGACTGTTTTTTCTGCGAGGATAGCCCCCATACAGATCCGTCCAACTAGGTTAACTTTATGAGAGTACCAAAAACCTGTTACCACTCAAGCGCTAATCCCGCCCACAGGGTAAAAAGTCTACATCAGCGACAGGCCTAAAGGCTCAGGCCTTTTCCAACAGCAGCCTGATCGGCGACTGCTAACAAAAAAGCCCTGATAGTTCAGGGCTTTTTTTCAAATCAGAGGTCTGATCAATCGTCTAGCAGACTACGCCCTTTACTGGCTGCGATACGCATCCGCAACGCATTAAGCTTAATAAAGCCTGCTGCGTCTTTCTGGTCATAGGCGCCGGCATCATCGTCAAAGGTTGCTATGGACGCATCAAATAGACTGTCCTCTGAACTACGACCGACCACACTAACATTGCCCTTATACAGCTTCAAACGCACTAGGCCATTAACGTTCCGCTGCGAGTAATCGATCATGGTTTGCAGCATCTTACGCTCTTCTGTCCACCAAAAACCGTTATAAATCATCTCGGCATAGCGCGGCATCATCTCATCTTTAAGGTGTGCCACTTCACGATCAAGGGTGATCGACTCGATCGCCCGGTGTGCGCGCATCATAATAGTGCCACCGGGTGTTTCATAGCAGCCACGGGCTTTCATACCGACAAAGCGGTTTTCAACAATATCCAAACGACCGATACCGTTCTCACCACCCACCTTATTAAGGTATTCAAGAACTGTCGCCGGGCTCATCGGTTCGCCATCGATGGCAACGATGTCACCGCGTTGATAGGTCAGCTCTATATAGGTTGCCTTATCGGGTGCCTGTTCTGGAGAGACGCTCCAGCGCCACATCTCGGTTTCAGATTCCGCCCAGGTATCTTCAAGTACACCACCTTCATAAGAGATGTGCAGCAGGTTGGCATCCATTGAATAGGGTGATTTTTTACCTTTTTTCTTGAAATCGACATCAATACCGTGCGTTTCACAATAGGCCATCAAGGTATCGCGAGAGGTCAGATCCCACTCACGCCAAGGCGCAATCACCTTAACTCCGGGTTTCAGTGCGTAGGCACCGAGTTCAAATCTAACCTGATCATTACCCTTGCCCGTAGCGCCGTGAGAGATAGCATCGGCACCCGTCTCGTTAGCGATCTCAATCAGCCGCTTGGCGATCAGCGGGCGGGCAATCGAGGTCCCGAGCAGGTATTCACCTTCATAGATCGCATTGGCCCGAAACATGGGGAAGACAAAATCGCGCACGAATTCTTCACGCAGATCCTCGATATAGATCTCTTTAACGCCTAGCGCGATCGCTTTGGCGCGGGCTGGCTCAACTTCCTCACCCTGCCCCAGGTCGGCGGTAAAGGTAACCACTTCACAGTTATAGGTTTCTTGCAGCCATTTAACGATGACCGACGTATCCAGTCCGCCGGAATAGGCCAACACAACTTTCTTAATATCTGACATTACTCACTCCGTCATAGCGCCGCTGCCCAAACACTGCTGCCGCGTTAATCGAACCAGAACCCGGCTCACTCAGTACAATCGTCGAATTATACACGCAAAAACGTCAGCCGGAACCACAGCAGCCCTCGAAGTCTTGACTGAACGGCTACGGCTGTCAAAAATTCTTTGGGAAATAGGTGGCTTACTCTTCTCGCTCCAGACGGACGGTCACACGACGGTTACGCGCCCGATTGTCGCTGCTGCTATTCGCAACAACCGGATAACGCTCGCCATGATAGCGGGTAGTGACCATCTCTTCCGCCACACCGACTTTAGTCAAGTAACGACTGACCGCCTCAGCGCGATCACGGGACAGATCACGGTTTGCCAAACGACGACCAAAATTGTCCGAGTGGCCGTCAACAAACACAGAGATCACACTAGGATCATTTTTAATGTACAGCGCAACCAAATCGAGACGCTTTTTAGTCGAGTCAGACAGGCGCCATTGCGCCGATGAAAACAGTACTGCTGAGCGAGCAATCTGCTGATAGTTTACCGGCAGCAACCCCAACACACAGCCCTGGTAGCTGGTATAGGCTTGTTGAAAATTCGCCGAGGAGATCATCACTTTGACCTTCGTTTCGGTACCGTACCAGCGGTTATTGGACAATGCAGGCGACTGGCCTTGATACAGCGAGGCCAACATATCTTTCGCCAGGGAGGAATCCAACCGCAGGGTTTGACTATCCACCGCGTCCGTTATCACCCCCAACTGGCGCGTTCCTCGACCAGGATACCAGGGGGGGGCTTCTGCCATCACCAGGGTTTCTCGCCCTAATAACTCAGCCTGAGGTGAGCTCAACACAAACCGTAACTCCTCACCGGCATTATGCTCAAAGCTGGCCGTGCCAAAATCAGGGATCGGTTGCGATAGCGTGCAAGCAAACTGCGAAGACTGCAGCTGCCAATGAGCCTCATCCATCGGTGCCTGGAACGTCACAGATGCAGCAACAACCGAATACGGAAGGACAGCAAAAAACGGGATTAGCAGCATTGAATGCAAGCGAGACATGAAACAGACCAGTCAGGTGACGGCTAAAAAGAAAAACCATTGTATTTCCTTCGCCCACTATTACCAAAACTTTAGCGTCTTTACACTACCCTGCCACTGAGAACAGGTGGTCGCCGCTCACTGCGACTGATAAAATCAACTGTTTGCGCATCGCAAGCAGTCTGTCGACCAGCGACGCCAAGCTTTTTTCCGAATATAGAGGCCCCACATGCAACGTCTCGAAATCATCCGTCCCGACGACTGGCACGTTCACCTGCGTGACGGCGAGGTGCTTAAAGATACGGTTGCCGATATGGCTCGCTATTTTGGCCGCGCAGTTGTCATGCCTAATCTAGTACCCCCAGTCACAACCACCGAGCAGGCATTGGCCTATCAGCAGCGCATTCTAAGCTGCATGCCAGCAAGCCGTGGCTTTGATCCCCTGATGACGCTTTACCTCACCGACTCAACCACTGGCGAAGAGCTCAGGGCGGCAAAAAAATCTTCGCATGTCTATGCAGTGAAGCTCTATCCTGCAGGCGCAACGACCAACTCGGATGCCGGCGTGTCTGCGCTTGAAAAGGTCTACGATGCCCTAGCCATCATGGAAGAGATCGGTTTGCCGCTGCTTGTACACGGCGAAGTCACCCATCCAGATATCGATATCTTTGAGCGTGAAAAGATCTTTATCGAGCGCCAGCTGCAACCTATTGTCGAACGTTTTCCGAAGCTCAAAGTAGTGATGGAGCATATTACCACCCGTGACGCGGTTGCGTTCGTCACTCAGGCGAGCGCGCAAGTGGCTGCGACGATTACCCCGCAACACCTGCTGTACAATCGTAACGACCTGCTAGTCGGCGGGATCAAACCACACCTGTATTGCTTGCCAGTGCTTAAACGAAATACGCACCAGCAGGCGCTACTACAGACGATCGCATCAGGAAACAGAAAATTCTTTCTGGGTACCGACTCTGCACCCCATGCTCAATCTGCCAAAGAAAATGCCTGCGGCTGTGCCGGCTGCTACAGCGCGACCTCCGCCATTGAGCTGTATGCGGAAGCCTTTGAGATGATGAATGCACTCGACAAACTCGAAGCCTTCGCCTCTTTTAACGGCGCAGATTTCTACGGCCTACCCCGCCACTCAGACCGCATCATTCTCGAAAAACGATCCTGGACCCAGCAACCTCAGCTTCGCTTTGGCAGTCAAACCATAGTGCCTCTGCGTGCCGGAGAAACCCTAAGCTGGCAAGTTGCCAGCGCTTAATCCATTTTACACAAGGATCTGTTGTGCCCACTCGCTTATCCCCAATCGCTCAACTGATGTCCGAGCGCTTCCGTGGTTACCTACCGGTCGTAATCGATGTTGAAACCGCAGGGTTCAACCCGCAGACCGATGCGCTTTTAGAGGTCGCCGCCGTACTGCTGACCATGGATGATGATGGGCAGTTAATTCCTGATCAATCCGTCGATTGCAACGTCACGCCCTTTGAAGGCGCGAATCTGGAGAAAGCGGCGCTGGACTTTACCGGCATAGATCCTTTTAGCGCACTGCGCCTAGCCGTCGATGAATCGGTCGCTCTAGAGAAGATTTTCAAGCCTGTACGCAAAGCGATCAAAGCCCATGGTTGCAAGCGTGCCATCCTGGTCGGCCATAACGCTGCCTTTGATCTGAGCTTTATCAATGCCGCCTGCGAACGGACAGGGATTAAACGTAACCCCTTTCATCCATTTTCCTGCTTTGATACCGCAACCCTAGCGGGGCTGGCTTTTGGCCAAACGGTCTTAGCACGCGCCTGCGAGGTCGCTAGTATCGACTTTGACAACCGCCAGGCACACTCCGCCGCCTATGATACCGAGCGTACCGCTGAATTATTCAGCCTGATCGTTAACCGCTGGAAAGACCTTGGAGGCTGGGATATGGTCATCAGAGATCAGCAGGCGTACGACCGATCAGAATAAAAAAAACCGCAACCAAGGCTAACCCTAAAGGCTCTTGATTGCGGCTTTATCGGCGTGAAGAAACTTACAGCTTATCAGCGTTACCAGCCAAGTATTCTGCCACGCCAGCGGGTGATGCATTCATCCCCTTGTCACCCTTCTGCCAACCTGCTGGGCAAACTTCACCGTGTTCTTCATGGAACTGGAGCGCGTCAACCAGTCGCAACAACTCTTCCATATTACGACCCAGAGGCAGGTCGTTAACGATCTGTGAACGAACCACACCCTTATCATCGATCAGGAAAGCACCGCGGAATGCAACACCCCCTTCAGATTCAACATCGTACGCCTTGCAGATACTGTGATTCATATCTGCAGCCATAGTGTACTTAACCGGTCCTATACCCCCATCGTTGATCGCCGTATTGCGCCAAGCGTTATGGGTAAAATGTGAATCGATTGAAACCGCAACGACTTCCACATTACGCTCTTTAAACGCATCGACGCGATGGTCCAGAGCGATCAACTCTGAAGGACAAACAAAAGTAAAATCCAGTGGATAAAAGAATACTAGGCCATACTTGCCCTTGATCGCTTCCTTGAGATTAAATTCACCGACAATTGAACCATCACCCAGCACTGCGGGAACAGTAAAATCCGGTGCTGCCTTACCTACGAGAACGCCCATTCTTATCCCCTCTAAAATGAATCAAGTTGAATGTATATAGTTAAGCTCCCCTAAACTGTCCAGAAAACAGCTCAGAGAAACCGAAAATTATCTATTCGCTAGTTTCAACCCGCGCAGCGGCGGCTTTAACCAGGGTTTCTAACTCACCATTAGCGGCCATCTCAACGACGATATCGCAGCCTCCAACGAGCTCACCTTCTACCCAGAGCTGTGGAAACGTAGGCCAGTTAGCGTACTTTGGCAACTCAGCACGAATCTCTGGATTTTCCAAAATATTGACGAAGGCAAAGCGTTCACCGCAACCCATCAAGGCTTCTACAGTCTGTGAAGAGAAACCACACTGTGGAAACTTAGGCGTGCCTTTCATATAAAGAAGGATAGTGTTTGTTTCGATCTGCTCTTTAATTGTCTCGACAACCGAGGTCATGCTATTCACCTATTAGATTATTACTCATTTGAAATGGCTAACTTTCGACGTTAAGAAAGCGGTCAACGGCTCTGCGATCAACCTCCCTTGCTTCCAATTCTGAGATTATATCCAATCCCGAGTGTTTTTGTCAGGCTATATTAGCGATTTTTCCAGAACCAAAGCAACCGAGCCGCAACTGTCTATACTGAACCCCGCATCAGTTTTATCAATAGGCTTGCTTTAATACAAACGCTTTTGAACCTGGGTCAGGTTGTTTGCCTGGGACCTGACTCAGGGGTAGAATCGACACTTTTTTTTGTGTGGACTAACCCCCCTCTTAACGAGCTGTACGGGAGTAACGAACATGACCAAGACGTCGCTAATGAACAATTACGCTAGGCTTTCGGTCGCATTCGAGCGCGGAGAGGGGGCCTGGTTATATGATCAACAAGGCAACAAGTTTCTCGACGCACTAAGCGGAATTGCCGTTAATGGGCTGGGCCATGCCCATCCTAAAGTGACTCAAGCGATCTGTGAACAAGCAGCCAAGCTCATCCACACTTCCAATTTATATACCATTCCCCTGCAAACACAATTGGCTGAAAAGCTTACCCGGCTATCTGGAATGGACAACGCTTTCTTTTGCAACTCTGGCGCCGAGGCTAATGAAGCGGCGATTAAGCTGGCAAGACTCTACGGACATAAACGCGGCATAAAAACCCCCTCCATTATTGTGATGAGTCAATCCTTCCATGGCCGAACTCTCGCCACGCTGACCGCTACTGGAAACCGAAAAGCCCAGGCGGGTTTTGAGCCCTTGGTCGAAGGGTTTATTCGTGCGCCCTTCGATGATATCGAATCGGTCCGTGCTATCGCCAAGCACAACACCGATGTCGTGGCCATTCTTGTTGAACCCATCCAGGGGGAAAGCGGCATCCGAGTTCCTGCCGAAAACTACCTCTGCCAACTGCGCCAGATCTGTGATCAGCATGGCTGGCTACTGATGCTTGATGAAGTTCAAACCGGTAATGGCCGCAGCGGTAGCTATTTCGCCTATCAGCAATCTGCAATTCTCCCCGATGTAGTTACCACGGCGAAAGGACTGGGCAACGGTTTCCCCATCGGTGCTTGCCTGGCGCGGGGAGAAGCCTCAGACATATTCCAGCCCGGCAACCACGGCTCAACATTCGGTGGCAACCCGCTGGCTTGTGCTGCGGCGCTGGCAGTTATCGATACGATCGAATCAGAAAATCTATGTGGCCGCGCAGCCGAACTGGGTGACTGGATGCGCGATGCATTCAGGCTCGAATTCCAGGGAGCTAACTATATACGCGATATTCGCGGCAAGGGATTGATGATCGGCATAGAGCTAGATCAACCTTGCACCGAACTTGCAGTACTGGCAAAAGTAAAAGGTATTTTGATCAACGTCACCGGAGAAGGTAGGATAGTTCGCATGCTACCGCCGCTGATCTTAAGCGACAGTGAAGCCAGCCTTATCGTCGGAGTGATTTCAAAACTGATCAAAATCCTGGTCGCTGACGAATAAACCAAATCCGATTCATCCTGCCCGCTGAGGCCAGGACTTAAACCCAAACCCAATGTATACCTCCTTGTTATTCACAAGGGGGCGTAAGGTATTTTGTATGACGGCCCAACCGAGACATTTTCTAACCCTTAAAGACCTCAGCCCGGAAGAACTGACCGGCGTCATTGCTCGCGCTATTCAACTCAAACAATTGCGCGATGACGGCACTATCTATGAGCCTTTCAAAAATCAGGTCTTAGCGATGATTTTTGAAAAATCTTCGACCCGTACCCGGGTCTCCTTTGAAGCGGGAATGACCCAATTCGGCGGCAGCGCTATCTTTCTCTCTCCCAGCGACACTCAGCTAGGGCGCGGCGAACCTATAGAAGACAGCTCTCGCGTCATCTCGCGGATGGTCGACATCATTATGATCCGTACCTTTGACCATCAGGAGCTGGAGCGCTTCGCCTCATTTTCAAAGGTCCCGGTGATCAACGCTCTCACCGATGACTTTCACCCCTGCCAACTGCTTGCTGACATCCAGACCTATGTCGAGCATCGTGGCTCGATCCAGGGTAAAACAGTGACCTGGATCGGTGATGGCAACAACATGTGCAACTCCTATATCAACGCAGCAGCCCAGTTTGATTTCAAGCTTCATATCGCCTGCCCTGAAGGGTACGAACCGCAACAGGCGCTGGTTGACCTACACCCAGAGCGGGTGCAAATCTTCCGTGATCCGGCTGCGGCCGTTGCAGGCTCCGATCTTGTCAGCACCGATGTTTGGGCGTCTATGGGGCAGGAGCAGGAGCAAAAAGACCGCATCCTGGATTTCAAAGGTTTCCAGGTCAGCCCCGGATTAATGGATCACGCCAACCCTGGGGCTCTATTTTTGCACTGCCTACCGGCACATCGTGGTGAAGAGGTCAGCATGGATATGCTGGATGATCCGCGCTCGGTTGTTTTTGACCAAGCAGAAAACCGTCTTCACGCCCAAAAAGCGCTGATGGAGTTCTTGGTCTTAGGGCCGAAATAGATCGGTTTAGATTCAGCCGTGCAAACGCCATAAAATCCATCGCATAGATTGAAGCCGTACTATACTTGGATCTCGTTCGTCAAAACTGGCGTTTAATGTGCTGCGAGCGGCGATTGAATCAAGGCAAAAACCTACTTTAGTAAAGGGTGAAGGTCTACTTTGATAAAGGCGAAGGCATGGTCGAACTGAGGCATTTAAGAACACTCGCTGCATTACGAGATACCGGGAGTTTGGTGGAGGCCGCAGAAAGAGTATTCCTGACCCAGTCAGCCCTATCGCATCAAATTAAAGATCTGGAAGAACGCCTGAACTGCTCACTGTTTATCCGCAAAACAAAACCGATCTGTTTTACCAGCGCAGGCCAGCGCATTTTAGCCCTGGCCGACGATGTACTGCCCATGATTCGCAATGCCGAACGCGATATTGCACGTCTGGCGGGTGGCGAGACCGGACGGCTACATATGTCTATCGAATGCCACAGTTGCTTTCAGTGGCTGATGCCTACCATCGACCGATTCCGCGAGAACTGGCCTGAAGTGGAAATGGACATGGCCAGTGGGTTTAATTTTTCACCACTGCCCGCCTTGGCCCGCGGTGAGCTTGATCTGGTTATCACCTCCGACCCTCAACCTATCAACGGTATTGCTTACCTGCCCCTATTCGCTTACGAAATATTGCTGGCTGTCGCCAACCAACACCCGCTTGCTCGCAAAGCGCATATCGATCCTAAGGATCTTGAATCAGAAACTTTGATCTGCTATCCCGTCGACCGTAATCGACTCGATCTGTTTACCCGATTTTTAGACCCTGCAGATGTGGATCCACCAATCCGCACCGCTGAGATGACAGTGATGATGATGCAGCTAGTCGCCAGTGGTCGAGGAGTTTGCGCGCTGCCCAACTGGGCGCTGAGTGAATACCAGGAACGCAAATACGTAACCGCGTGCCAGCTTGGCGGCAAAGGCGTCTGGTCAACACTCTACGCGGCTATCCGCGAAGATCAAAAAGATGCCGAGTTTATGTGCGATTTCCTCGAGACCGCGCGCGATACCTCATTCAAAACACTGAATGGTATCCGCGCCAGCGCTAAAAGCTAATCAAGCCCCGCCTGCGCGGGCGCGCCAATCCTAGTCATAAGGTTATTCAGCGCGTACACTAACGCCCTGTTTTTTCGCAGGCTCCTATTTCTCGCACGCCCTTCTATTGAATCGATGCCGTGCATCTAATGTTAAGGTCTTCACATGGAACTCTGGACTCCCGAAAGCTGGCGCAGCAAACCCATTCTGCAACAACCCAGCTACACCGACGCAAACCTCCTCCGCGAGGTTGAAAAGACCTTAGCCAGCCGTCCGCCGTTGGTATTCGCAGGCGAGGTTCGGGTTCTGCGACAGCAGCTCGCAGAGGCAACCGAGGGGCGCGCATTTTTGCTCCAAGGGGGCGATTGCGCAGAGAGTTTTGCCGAGTTCCATGCTGATAATATTCGCGATACGTTCAAGGTACTGCTGCAGATGGCCGTAGTACTGACCTTTGCCGGTAGTTGCCCGGTTGTCAAAGTCGGGCGCATGGCGGGACAGTTCGCTAAGCCGCGCTCAGCCGACACCGAAACCCAGAATGGCCAAGTCCTGCCCAGCTATCGCGGCGATATTATCAACGACATAGGTTTTAGCAGCGAATCCCGGGTGCCCGATCCGCAGCGTTTGCTCCAGGCCTACAACCAGTCTGCATCGACTCTAAACCTGCTGCGAGCATTCGCTCAGGGCGGATTTGCTGATCTACGCCAGGTTCACCAGTGGAACCAGGGATTTGTTGCCAAAAGCCCGCTGGGGGAAAAGTATCAGGATCTCGCCAGCCAGATTGATCAAGCGCTGGCGTTCATGAAGGCCTGCGGCATCAGCGGCACAAATACCCCCCAGCTCCATGAAACCTCACTCTACACCTCGCACGAAGCACTATTGCTTAACTATGAGCAAGCCCTAACCCGACGCGACAGCCTAACCAACAACTGGTACGACTGCTCGGCACACATGCTCTGGATTGGCGACCGTACCCGTCAGCTGGATGGTGCTCATATTGAATTTATGCGCGGCATCCACAACCCTATAGGAGTCAAAGTTGGCCCTAGCATCAGCAGCGATGAGCTACTGCGCCTTATCGATGTGCTAAACCCCAACAACGAACCTGGGCGACTAAATCTGATCTCACGGATGGGTGCAGATAATGTGGAAGAGAAACTATCGCCATTGGTTCGCGCAGTCGCCAACGAAGGCCGCAAGGTCCTCTGGAGCTGCGACCCGATGCATGGCAATACCATTGAGGCATCCACGGGTTACAAAACCCGAGCAGTCGATAGCATTTTGAAAGAGATGAAAGGATTTTTTGAAGTGCACCGTGCCGAAGGCACCTGTGCTGGCGGGGTTCACTTTGAGATGACCGGTCAAAATGTCACCGAGTGTATCGGCGGTGCCTATCAGATCACCGAAGCCAAGCTAGCCGACCGCTATCACACCTTCTGTGATCCACGCCTGAATGCTGACCAGGCTTTGGAACTGGCGTTCCTGATTGCAGATACCCTCAAAGCTGCCCGTCAAGGTTAAATCAGACGAGCCAAGAGCGCCTCTGGCTGCCATTAACAGCAAGAGGCGCTTGAAAACGACAGCCGCCTTACTATCCAACAGCTACAACGGCTCTATCTCCGCAGCCAGACCATCTAGAACAATATCGTTATAGCTAACGATCCCCTTGATCTGACCATTATCGATCACCGGTGCGACCGAAATTCCAACCTTATCAAACAGCCGTGCACAATAACGCACATCCATCTTGCTGGTCACCGAGATAGTCGGCTTGGACATTATCTCGTACACATTCACCCGTTCAGGTGAGCGGTCACAAGCGATAACCTTCTTGGCGATATCAGATAGCAACACCAGACCATATTCATCATCATCGTGGCGCTTTTTAACGATCAGCACCCGGGTACGACTCAGCCGCGCCACTTCCAGCGCCTGTGCGATCGTCATCATGCCATCGATCTCTGCAAAATCTGACTTCATCACATCCCTGGCGCGGACGATCTTTTTTTCGCTCATAATGAGCCCTCCAAGTTTTCAGAAAGCTGTTTGACCTGATGGGCAACCCCGACGGCATCCTCCACATCCAGCTGCACCGCAATGCCGGTGCCCGGTTTGGTATCAAAACAGCCGACGGCCGCAATCGTTTCCAGAATATGCCGGCTCAGATGCTCTTCAACAATAAAGACGATCACATCACGCTGCGACTCTAGCGACAGACCAAAAAACGTTTTAGTTTTATTCAGTCCTTCACCGCGAGCGTTATTGATGACCGTTGCACCGGTAGCTCCAGCTTTGCGTGCAGCCTTCATGATGAGATCCGTATCGGTGTCATCAACAAAAGCCAGGATCAGTTTAAAATGCATAGGTCTCCCCCAATGCGGTCAGGATTCATCGTCGGTACGCTGCGTATCGCGTCGCACACGAGCTCGTTTTTGCTTAAATTCAGCGATCTGGGCGTAACCCATCACGGTAATCATCGGAAACAGGCTGGCGAAAGCGATCAGACCAAAGCCATCCAACAACGGACTGCGTCCCGGCACGGTTTCAGCCAGCCCTAACCCCAGCGCTGCCACCAGGGGAACGGTCACGGTGGAGGTCGTCACCCCGCCCGAATCATAGGCCAGAGGAACGATAAGTTTGGGCGCAAAAAAGGTCTGAATCACCACAAAAACATACCCGGTGATAATGAAATAGTGGATAGGAATCCCAGTTACGATACGGTAAGTGCCCAGCGCTATGCCGATAGCAACACCCAGCGCCACAGCCAGACGCAGCCCCCAGATACCGATAGTACCGCCAGACACCTCATTGGCTTTGATCGCCACGGCAATCAATGAGGGCTCGGCAATGGTGGTACTGGCGCCTATAGCGAAAGCAAAAATATAAACCCAATAATAATCCTGCCAGCGTAAAGCCACTGCCGCAGAATCCAGCCCCTGCCGAATGAAATCGGGATTGGTTAGCTGCTCCGCCATCAACCGCCCTAACGGGAAGAGTGCTTTTTCCAATCCCAGCAGAAAGAACGCCAAACCAACGATGACAAAACCAAATCCGAACAATACCCGGCGCAGGTTATGGATAGGACGGCGAATCACGAAGAGTTGAAAACCAAAGATAATCGCTGCGATAGGGATCACGTCTTTGATGGTTGAAAACAGTATCGAGAATAGACTCTGCAGCAGCTCCATCAGACGATCATCCCGTAAGCCATAACAAAAATCATCGGTGTCAGCGAGGCAAAGGCGATCAAACCGAAACCATCGATCATCGGATTGCGCCCCTCTATCGACGAGGCTAGCCCCACCCCCAGCGCGGTGACCAGAGGCACGGTGATCGTGGAGGTGGTCACCCCTCCAGAATCGTAAGCGATACCGATGATCCACTGCGGCGCCAGCGCGGTCATAAACATCACCAGGCTATAGCCACCAATAATCATGTACTGAATCGACCAGCCTTTAAGAATGCGCAGCACCCCAAGTACAATCGCCAAGCCCACCGATAGGGCAACCGTAAGCCGCAGTCCATTGGCGTAAACAGAACGTGCATCGGGGTTGTTTTCAATCATCCCGCCATTGGCAGCCACTTGAGCCGCTTCTGCCGCTACGGCTATCAACGCAGGCTCTGCCACGGTGGTGCCGAACCCTAACGCGAAGGCAAAGGTAATCAGCCAGCTGACACTGCCTTTACGCGCGAAGGCATGGGCCATCGATTCACCGATGGGGAACAGCCCCATCTCGAGCCCATAGATAAAGAAGGTTAATCCGAGCACCACAAAAACCACACCGGTCATGACCCCGACCAAATCTGGTAATGGCTGCTGCAATACGATCAGCTGAAAAAAAGCGATGACAAGAATAATAGGCGCCAAATCCCGCAAGCTTCCTAACATCGATTTCATCAATGCATACAATGACTTCTGCAAATCCGAACCCTTTTATTTTTTTACAGGACGATCATAAAGGCGCTTAGGCTGGAGGTTGGATTCCCTATGTATCAATTCAGCACACAAACTCCTGACTTTTCATCGATATAAGCTAGCTTTTGCTTACGGGTAAGCTGCTTAATCCGGTACTCCTCTTTAGAGGCACAGGAGCGATCACCAAAGCTCAAGCTCAGGCGTAAACGCTGTGGTGGATCACTACGGAAAAACTTCGCTCCGCCACGACCGCTTTTATGCTGCTGAAACCGCCGAACGACGTCAGTGGTAATTCCAGTATAAAGCTTGCCCCGCTCGGTCTCGATAATATAAAGAAACCAGCAGGACTTTTTACTACGGGCTAAAGATGCAGATGCAGATGTCGAGACTGGAGCATGCTCGGCCAAAGTCGGTGCCTCTTCTCGCATCAATCGGTGTTAGAATGCAGCCCAGTTTAGCGGCTCTAACACCGTGATCCAACCACCTTTTCCGATACTAAAGCAGATGCAAGCACCTCAAACACTGACCGATTTTATCCAATCAACCGATGTGAGTTTTCGCCTGTTTGATATGGGCCGGCGTGTTTCTAAACTTAGCCGTACAACCTTCCATAGCGTTGAGCTCGCGAAAACGCCCTATCCTCTACCGTATATGCAGCAGGCCTGGATCGGTATCTTACTCTGGAACCCTAAACAACCGGCGCAACAGTTGATCTGGTTTTTGAAGTTTCCACTGGATGAGCAAGGTCTGCTGGTCCAGGCAGCAAGGGATGATTTCCTCGGGCGGTTGGCCCACTGTGTCGGTAAGCAACTGCTGCAAAACGCTGCAGAGCATGACCCGCTCAAAGATAACCCCTTTGCCTTTAGCCCTGATCAAGAGAAGATGGCCACCTTTCACGCCAAGGCAACGCTGATCTTACGCCAACCGGCCTCTAGTTTTTATCAACCCGGCCGGGATTATCTCTCGGGCTTGCGCGGCTATGACCATTGGCAGACGTTAGGCATTCAGGGCATCGCCGATATCTGCAGCCGACTGGACCAGGACTGCAACGATGCTGTTTTAAGTCGGGCGATAGAACACTTACCGCTGCCTGCTTTAAACGCATTCGCGGCACAACTGGAACACCAAACGCCCAGTACCGCACTAAGCCAATCGCTATCTCGTCGCCTCCAGCGTGAACTTGAGCACAACAATTGCGCCCCCACGGCCGTTGCTGCCCTGCTCCGCGGCTTATCACTGAGCCACAATGATACAAGTCGCAGGGCTGACCTCTTGGCAGTCCTGGAATCAGACTACGCTACCGATGTCGAAGTTCTCGTCGCCATCGCCGGCCGCTGCTGGAAAGACCTAACCAACCCTGAGTTACGCGGCGCCTTTGTCGAGGCGCTGTCGCGTAATCCAACAGGGCAAAGTGCTTTCAACCGCATTCTGGCCGACCTGCTTTTCATTCCCGGAATGCGCGCGCTGCTGATGGACAGTTTGCGCAACCCTGAACGCAGCGATCAATTAGCCCAGGCATTGGGCGGGTTTTTTAGCCAGGTTCGCCGCTCATAAAAAACCAGGCTAAATCGGCCAACTGGCTCGAATCAGCCTGGTACTCTTTAGCGGTATGACTAAGGTTGGCGCGTGCTGCTTTACCACAGCACGAGCCATCTCATTCACGCGTCAACGCCCTAGTCGTGTTCCTGGGCAGAAGATCCCATATAGCTACGCTGGGTAAAGTGCACCCTGATTGCAAAAATAGTCAACCTCCCTTAGCGTTACAGACAATCTATCCAAAAATAGGTAACGTGGTTTACTATCTTGCTAACAGGTCCTGCACCGACCAATGATAAAACTATCTCAACGTCTCCGAGAGCTGCACCATGTCCTGCGCAACCTTCAGCCTAATCTGGTTCGCATTTCCGTGGTTCTCTATAACGAGGCTACAGGCATGCTCCATACGCATGCCTGTAGCAGCGACAATGACAACCCTTTGCTCGGATATAGCTATCCGTTCAACAAAAGCGCGTCCTTACAATTACTGGCAAAAACTGGACAATCAAGAGTAATCAACGACCTACGCACGCTTGCCGCTAGCCAAGCCCCGCACACTGAGGCACTGCTCAACGCAGGCTGCCGATCAAGCTTTACCTTACCAATCCGTATCGAGGAAGAACTACTAGGTTTTATCTTTTTCAATTCGATAAGGGTTAACGATTTTAGTCAGCATCTAATTCCGCAACTGGAGATTGCTGCCTTCGCGATCGCTTTACTGGTCAGTCAGCAGCGCTCGCAAATGAGGGCGCTAACTGCGGCGCTGAAAACAACGATCAACGTTATTCACGAACGCGATCCAGAAACCGGTGAGCATCTCCGCCGGATCACTGATTACAGCCGTTTTATGACCCAGGTGCTGGGGAAAAAATTACAACTTAGCGACGAATACAGTGCCCATGTGATTCTGTTTTCATCGTTGCATGACATCGGCAAGATCAGCATCCCGGATAGCATTCTTTTAAAACCTGGAAAGCTGCTTGCCGATGAGTTTGAGGTGATGAAAACACACCCGATCAGCGGTAAAAAAATAATCGACAATCTAATTCAAAATCACTCCCTGGACGGCCTCGAATACATTGACATGCTGCGCGATGTTGTCGAGTTACACCATGAAAACTGGGATGGCAGCGGCTATCCGCATGGACTTATGGGTGAAGATATCCCACTCTCAGCGAGAATGATCGCGGCCTGTGACGCCTTTGACGCGATCACCTCCGAGCGCCCCTATAAAAAGCCCACTCCCACAGAACGGGCACTGGAGATCATTCAGCAGATGCGGGGAATCAAACTCGATCCTGTCTGTGCCGATGTGTTTATACAGCACCCCGATGAGATCGACGCTATCCGCTCCCAACACCTGCTGCACGGCCTGGTTTGGTAGCGTCGATTACCTCAGTTTATGCGGCTGACAGCCAGCACCTAGATATAAACCGCGAAGGGCTGGACTGCGTTAGTGCCTGAGTGGGGATTAAAACAGTTCTTCGGACAGCGCCATCGTTGTCTCACTCCCCGATTTTATCGCCGCCAAACAAGCACCTGTTCGCGGCAGTAACTGCTCGCTGTAGAACTGTGCGGTAATCAGTTTTGCTTTCAAAAACGCCGCATCGCCGGTACCGGACTCGAGCATTGATTGGGCCAAGAGCGCGCTCTTGGCCATCAGCCAACCGCCACTCAGATAACCAAACAGCATCATAAAATTAACGCTAACAGCGCCCGCAGCAAATCGATCCTCTGGGGCATGCTGCAGCAACCACTGCTGCGCAGTCTGGCCGTCGCTTAACGCCGCCTGCAACCCCTGTGCAACGATACCGAGCGACGCGCCTGCGCTTTCAACAGCAGCGAGGGTAACCTCTATATCAGCCAACAACTGTGCGATCAAGCGCCCGCCATTGAGCAAATTTTTGCGTCCGACCAGATCCAGCGCCTGAATCCCTGTGGTGCCTTCGTAGATCGGTAGAATCCGCGCATCTCGATAATACTGTGCCGCGCCGCTCTCCTCGATATAGCCCATGCCGCCATGAATCTGCAACCCCAGACTAGTCACCTCCTGCGCCAGCTCGGTGATCCAGCCTTTAACGATCGGGGTCAGCAGCTCGGCACGACGCTGATGGGCAAGCGCCTGCTCTGAATCTGCTAGACAAGCCTGGGCCTGGTCACTCTCCGAGGAGGCCTGATACGCCAGCGCGCGCATCGCTTCGATCGACGCACGCATCTGCATCAACATTCGACGCACATCGGGATGTTTGATGATCGCGATCTGGCTGCCATCCTTTTGAGTTCCCTGCAAGCGCGTCTTGGCGTAATCCAGCGCATGCTGATAGGCACGCTCAGATATCGCCAACCCCTGCAAACCGACACTCTGACGGGCATGGTTCATCATCGTAAACATGTACGAGAGGCCTTTGTTCTCCTCACCGATCAGGTAACCAATCGCGCCACCCTCATCGCCAAAACTCATAACACAGGTCGGACTGCCGTGAATACCCAGCTTGTGCTCAAGGGATACCGCTTTGACATCGTTACGCTGGGCCGGGTTGCCCTGCTCATCCAGCAAATACAATGTATGGACCCCTCCCTCCCCAGCGAGACGCTAGGCTTAGTGTCTACCAA
>CAXBEA010000033.1:0-35157 GCA_963974645.1 uncultured Neptunomonas sp.
TAGCATGCATAAACATCGCATGCAGCTCGTTGGTCGCATGTTTTATCTCTCTGGCGGCGCTCTCGGAGAGACAAAAATAACTACGCTGATCCGCGCTGTTCTGGGTCAGCCAAGGACCCTCCATCATCTCCAGATAAGCACGTCCTGCCGGCTTAGTGGCATCGATCCATTGCGGGTCTATCTCTGCATCAGCGGAGATCTGCCCTGGGATTAAGTTAAACAGGGCAGGCGTAGGATCGATCCGGGGCTCTGCATGGCTGTTATCGTCGGTCACCAGCACCCAGCCAAGAATGGAGCCTTCAGCATAGGTGCAGTTGACCCAATGACCGCCCTGTTCATCGACGCAAAGCGCCAGCTCTCGCGACCAGTTCTGTCCCTGCGGCCAGAGGTGATGGTCCATATTCTGCTCGGCAATGCGGACACAATTTGGCAGCACCTCGGTCACGATCGCCACATGGCCGGTGTCTTCAAACTCCCCGCCCTCATTCCAGATCAACAGACAGCCCGGTAGCGGTGGTCGTGCGGAGCCGTTTCTGAATGACTGGATGGACTTGAGTGCATTATCACGGATCATCCGCACCGTGCGCAGCTCAAAGATATCGTAAGCCATCGCCACATCATCGAAGATCAAGCCTTGATTGAGATACATCCAGCGCCGTGCAAACTCCACACATTGCCATTTGTAGCCCATGAAGATGTCGTCAAGATAGCTGCGGTAGGATTCGCGATCGGGAAACTCGCTGTTATCCGCCGAGGGATAATGCGAGGAATAGACCGGAACCTCGCCAGGAGCCATACCCAACAAGGTGCCAAAACGAGCACAGACTTCTTTCATAATCTAAGCACTACCTAAAACAGTGAATGATGGTCGTGGTTCTGTTGACACTCTTAACCATCCATAACCATCCATAACCATCCATAAGCACGAACAAGCGATATAACCGATCGTCCGCCGAGATGACAGATGGCAACAAAAAAATAGTTCAGCTCCAGATATTTAGGCACTCGGCAAACGGGCGATCTGCTGCAGCAAACTTAGATAAGCCTGACAGGTCTCCACTGAAGCCGACTCTTCCATGGTGTGGTAACCGGTGGTAGGAATCTGCAGTGTCGTGCCGTGTACGAGGCCATTACTGGCTGCGGTAATACGCCCCATCTCGGTACTGCCCAACGACTGTGTTGCATTCCCCTGGCTTTCTGCCTGTCGATTTCGCTCCTCGATATACAGATCCTTGTAACTAAAGCTAAGCCCCAGTTCGCGGCACAGCCCCTCAATACGGTCGGTGGTGGCGGCATTAAACAGTGCGTTGGCATCCTTACGCCGCAGCACAATCTGTTGCTTATCCGCCGCCGCTATATCGGGGTAAGGACTGGTATCCAGCACGATCAGCTGGTTGGTTGTACCGCCAAAACGACGGAACCACTCCAACAGATAACGCCAGCTACGCCCCGCCTCCTCCTGCGCGGTAAAGAATGCAGTGCCCTGATAGCCTAGGCTGAACAGGTGCACCAGCAGTGCGGCGGTGAGTACGTTATCCAGTTGCCCATAAAGGCGCTGATCGCGCAGTTGCAGCCGGTCCACAAAAGCGACCGGGGTACCGGCAACCACATGCTCCAGCCCCAGCAGCTCAAAGATCAGGTTGTTGCGGTACTCACAGATATAGGCACCGCTGATTTCCCCTTTACCCCAGTAGGCTCCAGACCAGGGTTCATAGGCTATCACCGGGGTCTGGTTGAAACGATCGGCGACCTTGTTCATCAACTGTTCGGAGACCGAATTACCGAGCAGATCAGAACGGCTACCCGCCACAAACGCCGCGTACTGAAACTCGTTGGGGCCGGTGCAGATCAAACCATGACGATCGATATGCGATGAGAACATAGCGCTGTGCGGGTCAGAGCCCTGCGCTACTAGCAGCCCTTCATACCAGGTCACCTGAGCCCCCCGCTCCTCCAATGCACGTTGCAGCACCCGGAAAAAAGCGTGCTCGGAGCCCACCACGCTGGGCTGGCGAATCAACTCTTTGAGTAGATCTATGAAGAGGTCAAATTGCATCCTGAGGTACCCTATATGTGTTCGCCTATGGCCGAAAAAAGCTCAGTCGCTACTTGAGGGATAGGAACCGGTCACCGCGGCCTCACCCTTCCAGACCGAGAATAAGATCCGGTCTTTAGCGCTCTTCTGTCCTTGGTACATCAGTCGGTCAGCTAACCGGTCTGGCGCTGCGGGAAAGGACAGGCTCAGGGGTCAGGCTCCTGATGGTCAATCGCGCTAAGGTATATCATTTTTATCCAATAGCGAATCGCTTTCGATCAGCTATCACCAGGCTGATGGGATCAGACCCAACCCTTGGAAAGGGTACCCTGAGCTCTCCACGTCTAAAACCCCAGGTTTGCTAACTAGCGCTCCAGGGTATAGACGATGTCGCCACCATTGCTCTGAGTGCCGGTTTGGGATTCCAGACTCCAGCCCTTGTTGAGCCGGTAACGCATAAAGAAGGTATTGGTCGGCTCCAGCAGCCCCACGCCGTATTTCACGTAGAGTTTTGGTGAAAGATATTTACCGATATAGAACGAAGTGTTGTTGTCATCAGAAGACTCAAATCCCAGCTCATCAATAGAAAAAGTTTCTGACATATTTTCAGCGACCGAGTTGCCTCCCATCGTCGCCAAGGCGATCGCCGCTTTAAGCAGCAGCTCTTGCTCCGAAGGCGTAGTGCTTTCAGCCCCCGGCGGACGGCCAAATAACAGGTAGGAGAGCAGGCTGCTCTCCGGCATAACCGGCTCAGAAAACAACGTTAAGCGCGGGGCCCTCAGCGTACCACTGACCCGTGCGCCAGCTGTCACCTCCTCGACCTTGCGCGAAACCCTAAGATCCAGCCCTGGATTGTCCACCGGGCCTCCGCTGAACACCAAGCTGCCACGTTCGATATTCATATCCTGCCCATAAAGACGATACTTGCCGGCGGCCACCCGCATGCTTCCGGTCGCCCGGGTCGCCCTGCGATCGTCGTCTTCGAGCAGAATACTCCCCTCGAGCCGCCCCTTAAAACCCAGCGCATCCACTTCCACCTTATCGCCCAGGGTCAACCGTAGCTGGGCATCCAATGCTTGCCGATCGACAAGCGCGCGAGTTTGGCTTTGCTGCGGGTCGAGAATCACTACGTCAGCCGATAGTGGCGTATTGAAGGTGAGCGGTGGCGGTGTAATTTTCGCTTCAGGAATCGTCACCTCACCCCGGAGCTGGATCAGTTTCGGCGCAATCGCTATCTCAATGTCGGGGGAGATCCAGGCTTTCACTTCGCGCGTATCAACGGCTTTAAAACGCTCGCCGTTAAGCCTTAGCTGCCCCGTACGGGCTAACGGAAAGAGCTGACCCTCGAGTTGCAGATTACCGCTACCAGAACGTAACGAGCCGCTGAGATCAAGCGCTGCGCTCTCAGGACGATCCCGCAACGCCAGCTCGATAGCCTCCAGCTTAATACCCAGCGCAGGCACCTCCGCACTGGCGTTAAATAGCTGCAGATAACCTTGCACTTGCGGCTGATCGAGGGGACCTGAGACACTTAACACCGATTCAATCTGGCCACTAACTGCTTGCAGCTGCGGTGCAAACAGCGAGATAAATTTTAGCTCACTAACCGCCAGATCCAACTGGCCGTTAACACCTGGGCGGGTATAGAGATTATCGATACTAAACTGCGTATGCAGCGATCCTATGGGGTACCGCAGCGGCAGCAACAGGTCAGCGCCGAGTTGGTCATTATTGCCATTGAGATTGAATCGAATTTCGCCGCCAACAACCTTTAAGTCCTCATCCTCAAGCACCAGCTCGCTGCCTAACAAGCGTGCACTGAGCTGATACCGAGGATGTTCACCCGGCTTTTGCGCAAAGCTGGCCAAGAGCTCTAACACCCCTTCCACCTGAGTACCGGGAGGCAACCAGGGATCAAGCAGCTTAAGCCCCAATTGCCGAGCCTGAAGCGCGCCTACAACCCCATCCTGCAAGGACCATCGGGAATCCAAACAGAGTTCACCACCGGCAGCAGGCTGATGTTCCCAGCATGCACCGGCAATTGCTGCCTGCTCCGCGCTTGCCTCTACGGCAACTGGACTTTGCAGTAGCCAGCGCCCCGCCAGCTCCTGATTCAGATCCAAGCGGGACAGTACTCCGCGCCATTGGGGAGCCTGCCAACCACCACTGAGCGCAAGCTGAAGCTCAGCAGGCCCCTGTTCTAACTGCAATTCAAGCCGATGCTGCTGCGGTGTGCCCTGGCCGTTGATGTCCAACGTCTGCCATACCTGGGTACCGATCTGGAGATTTTCTGCCTGCAGTGTGATCGAGGAGGTCTGCCGCCCGCTGAGGTCGATATCGAGCTCCGCATCTAGGCTGGCGAGTTGTTGCGCATCAAACTTGAGTTCACGCCCCTGGAGCACAGCCTTCAGCTCAAGCTGTTGCTTGGGGCCTCGAAGCGTCCCATTACCGACCAGACTTCCCCGCGCATTAGGCAGCAAACTTGCCAGATCAGGCGCATCCACAGACCAGTCCAGATCGAACTGTTCGTCCTGAGCGCCACTCTTCGTTCCACCCTTCGTTCCACCCTTCGTTCCACTAAGTGTTCCATTCAACGTCACCTGCGCACCGGCTGCGGCCAGCTGCAACTGCTGAATCTTCAACTCCGTATCCTCCAGCTCGATACGCGCATGTCCCTGCAGCGGTTGATCGCGCAGCGTTCCGCTGAGACTCTCAAGCTCCACCTCAAGCTGTAGCGGTTGGCCCGCAGCTAGCCTGCCGTGGGTAGCGGCTTGCAGATCCAGCGCCCCGGACCAGTCGGGCCAGTGCCGACCGGGATTGAGTTGCCGCCCCTGGAGCGCAACCTGCCAGCTTAAACCGGGCAGCCAACCGATCTGACCCTCAGCCTGCAACGTCCCATCGAGCGTTTTAGCGCCGAGTGCGAACTGACTAAAGCCCTGTTCGTTACCCTGGGCTTGCAAGCGCCATTGGCCGGTTGGTAGATCGGAGCCTGCAAGCTCGCTATTCAGCGCCAGCTGATACTGCGCAGGGGTACCCTCGAAGGTGAATCCGCCCGCACTGCTAGTAATCAGAGCATCGCCCTGCAACGGATAGCGCAGCTTCAGCCAGCTCCCTGTCATGGCTATCTGCGGAGTTTGTTGTAGCTGTGCGACCCTCCCCTGCAGCTGCAACTGCGCACCGGTCATCTTCTGAGTAATGACCAGCTTCTCCAGCTGCAACAGCTCTTCAGAGAGTTGCAGGCGGGCATCGAGCAGGCTCTCACCCAGCTCAGGGGGGCCTTGCAGATCACTCCTAAGCGCCAGCTGAACCCCTTGAAGCGTGCCGTCAATGCTGAATTGCCCCCGAGGACTGCTCACCAGAGCGTCACCCTGGAGCGGATAAGCAAGGTTTTTCCATCCCCCTTTCAGTGCTAATAGAGGCGACTGCAGATAGCTGTCTATCTCGCCTTCGATCAGAAACTCAGCGCCGGTCGTCAGTTGCTTAACGGTCAGTGCATTCAATTCCAGGCGTTCAGGCGTGAGTCGCAACTGCACTGCCAACCCCAAGTCACCCAGCTCAGGCAGCGATGTCTGCCACTGGCCATTGAAATCCAGCCCCTGCAGATCACCCTCAGCATTGAAACTGCCATCCACTACATGACCCTTTAACGATGCCTGCAGGGGTTCCAAATCTGCCCTGAACGCATCTACCTGCAGCGTCCCCTTTGGACTCTCGAGTGGCGACTCCAACTTGGCCGAGACCCTGGCACTGAGCAGTCCAGATAGCTGCTGATCGAGTAACAGTGCTGAGAGATCGCCGCTGAGAGTGCCCCGGCCCGTCAGCGCAGCGTACCCGGGAAGCCTCAGGGTCCAGTCCGTCGTCAGCTGCAGCGGAAACTGGCCGCTGGGCGTCAGCTGGCCCTGCAGCTGCAGCGCCCCTTGAGGCGCGTTAAGTTGAAACTGATCGACTACCAGCGTCTGGGTGCCGCTATGTGCCTGCAGCAGCAGGCTTTCAATCACAAACGCAGAGGATGGCTGCCCATCAAGCGCGGGCGAGCCCTCAGGGGGAGCCTGCAGCAGGCTCAGCTGCTGCAAAGAGAACCGGTCTAGACGCAGCCTCAGTGGCAAGTTGAGATCAGCCACCGTAATCGGAAAGGCTGAGCTGCTGGCCGCTGATGGCGGCTCAGCTGCCGGGAGGCGTATCTCTGGCTGGATAATCTCTAGCGTTTTGATATGCAGCATGCCGGAAAGCAGGGCGCGCGGGGCCCAGGCCAGATGTAACCGGGCGATAGAAACATCGAGCCCCTGCTGACTAAAGCGCAACCCTTTCAGCGTCAGCTGATCAAACAGCGTACCCTCGACCTCTGCGACCTGCAGCGTCCCGGGTAGCCCACGCTGAGCCAGATCCAGCAGCTGCCTCAAACCACTGGAGGTGGTTGCCAAGTAGGTCAGACTTGCAGCCACGAAGAGCAGCGACAAAAGCAGGATGGCGGCTAGCTGTTTAAACACCCTGATCTTTTTCAAAGGTCAGGACCCAGGCTGAAATGGAGGCGAAAACCGTCTTGATCGCTATTTTGAGGAAAAGCCAGGTCGAGGCGGACAGGTCCGATCACCGAGAACCAGCGCAAGCCGATACCTATCCCTGTATGCAATTGAAGCTGTGTATCCTCGAAAGCATTGCCGCTGTCCACGAAGGCAGCTACAGCCCACTTTTCTTTAAATTTATAATCAACCTCGGCACTGAGTGCTAACAGGTTAGGCGCACCCAGAATCACCCCCGCCTCATCTTTAGGTGCCAGGCTCTGGTAACCGTAACCCCGGACACTGTTATCGCCTCCGGCAAAGAAACGCAAGGTTGCTGGGATCTGATCGAAATCGTCTGCTAGGGTCGTCCCTGCATCGAACCTACTCAAAAAACGTAACTTTGGGGTCAAGCTATGTACCAACTTGCCACTAAGCCTTGCCTGAACAAAATTGGTATCAGAAAAGAGCACGTCACTCCCACCCAGAAACTCTAGGGTTAGCCGATGCCCCTGCTGGACGTTAAGGCGATCCTTGGTCGTCACACTGCTCAAGCTGAACCGAGGGATCAAAAACTTTGATCGCTGGGTCTCCCCTCCGAAGGTGAACCTCTCCTGCTCCCAGTCCAGGCCCAACAACCGCTGCCACTTCCCCTGCTGGTTCTGCCAGGAAAGCCCCACCGACTGGTTCTGTGCATCGATACCTTCCGAGTTCTCATCACTCAGACTGAAGCGCAGCGCATAACGATCCTGCGTCGGTTTTTTCCCGGGTATCGAATACTGTGAATCCAAGCTCCTGCGAATCTGTGAGGCCAACAACTGCGTATTCAGCTGGTGCCCGCGGGAGTTAACCCAACGCTGAGTCATCCCTAGCTTTACTCGGGCACCCGTGTCGGTGCCATAGCCCATGCCGGTTCGGTACTTGGTCCTTTTGTGAGGCTCTAGATTGATATCTATAGGCACCTTGACCCCGTCTGCTTGATCCCACAGCGGACGGACCTCAACCCGCTGAAAATAATCCGTATCGACCAGTGCTGTCTGCAGATCGATCAGCGCGCTGCTTTGTACAGGATCACCGCGTTTAAAAGGCACGTAACGGGCAAGAAAGTCGGGCGCAAAAGGGCCTGGACTGAAGTTAAAATCACCCACGTAATATCGAGGGCCACTGTCGAAATGCAGTCTGATATTTGCCTGATAGAGTCCTAGGTCAACCTCAATGGTTTGTTCAATGAAAGCCGCCTGATAGTACCCCTGCTCCGCTGCCAACGAACGCAGCTGCCGTTTAAGCTGCTCGTAATGACTGTGTAAGAGCGGGGCACCTGAGTGTAAATCTGCCTCGGCCAGCAGCCGAATAAAAAGCGCATCATCCTGGGCCTCACCCAGTACCAGCAGATCCGAACGATTGATCAGTAAGGGCGGACCAGGATCTATCTGATAGTGCGCCAACAGGTCTTTATCGTTTTCGGTTAACGTCGAGGTAATCTGCGGGCGATAAAACCCGAATGGCTGCAATGCTTTGCGTATTTGATCGGGTGCTTTGTTATGCAGATAACGCAACCGAGTACGGCTGGTTATCGCCTTGTTGTTAAGTTGCTCGATGCTGATAAAAGCACGAATATTTTGTTCTTGCGCCTTACTTACTCCGTCAACCTTAACGTTCAGCAAGCCATCTGCCTGACAAAAGGCAGGCAGTAATGCAAAGATCCATACAGCCCATTGTTTCAACATCCGTTGACTGTCTCGGTAGTAAAGGATGAAAGCAGAGTCAGCACTACGATGAGGGCTATCTCGCTGCCCCCCCGTATTAATAGTTAGGCGGTCCAGTATAGAAGTTAGAACATATAAGTGGGTAGTTTAAGAGGAACGGTTCAATCAAGCTTGCTAGCCCCTCTCCTGGAAACCTTTGACTACCACTGCGGTTATTTAGTGCCAAAAATCTTATCACCCGCATCGCCTAAACCGGGAAGAATGTAGCCTTTATCATTCAGACACTGGTCGACAGATGCGGTATAAATATCAACATCGGGATGCACCGCCTGTACCGCTTTGACCCCCTCAGGTGCCGCTACCAGAAACAGCCCCATAATTGAACGGCAACCCGCTTTTTTAAGCATATCGATGGTGGCGATCAGGGTGCCCCCGGTTGCCAGCATAGGGTCGATAATCAGCGCTGTGCGCTCCTCTATATCCCCCACCAACTTTTCAAAATAGGGAACAGGCTCCAGGGTGGTTTCATCGCGGTATAAGCCCACGACACTGACCTTAGCACTGGGCAGCAGTTGCAGTACGCCATCTAGCATTCCCAGTCCGGCGCGTAAAATAGGCACCACGGTAATTTTTTTCCCTTTGATATGTTCGACCATCAGCGATTCACCGGCCCAGCCCATGATTTTCTTGGGTTCAGTTTCAAGCTGCCGGGTCGCCTCGTAAGTCAACAAATTTCCGACCTCAGCCGACAACTCACGAAACTGTTTGGTACTGATCCCCTGCTTACGCATCAACCCCAGCTTATGCTGAACCAGTGGGTGTTTGATCTCGTAGACCGCCATAAACTAACCCTCATGCAACTGACCGCAGCTGCTGGGTCAGTGGTAACTATTAAAATAGTGCTTTATATCAAAATGATACTTTCTAAATGGTAGCAATGAAAAAGAAAGAGATTCTAAAGTATTTATTTGCGACTGTATGCCCGAACGGGAAAGCACCAATCCGTGGCTACAACCGAGGCGACAGGAAACAGCTCAATGAGACGTTCATCGGGATTATAAGCAAGCGATGCCGCCGGAAAGACGGATCAATGGTCGGCAGTTAAGCTATTACAGGCTATCGGCGACCAGCTGCCTCATTTCGCCGATACACTCAGCCAGACCGCTGTCGGTGGAGATAAGGCGCTGCTCTTCCAGGAGATCGCGCAGCACCTCCAGGGTGGTCAACGGATTAGCCAGCACCACCCGAAACACCACCGTCGTTTGCCCTTGATAGCACTCAGGCGTCAGGCTGGTTCGTGAGACAAAAGCTCGACCATGCTCGCGTTGGGTCTTCTGAATATAACGGGTGCTACGATTTAACAGCGCATTGAGTTGAGACTTTGCATCACAGGCGCCACCCTCGAGCAATCCCTGAACCTCGCTAGGGCGCCAGCGGTAGGTGAGAATATTAAGTTCAGGCGCGGTAATCAGCTCAAACTGCTCATCCGCCTGAATCATCTCGGCGAAAGCTGCCGCTTTCTCGATGCCCTGATCAATCAGCAACTGATAGCCACGCCGGCCAATAATCTGCAGCGCCGAATGGACCAACATCGCCATACCCGGGCGAGAACCCTCCAGGGTATGGCTGCCCAGATCCTTGGAACCCTGGCGGATAATATACTGCGCATGGTGCTCGATACTGCTCAGAGTGGCGGGATCCTTAAACAGCACCAGCCCAGCCCCCATAGGCACATACAGCTGCTTATGGGCGTCCAGAGTCACCGAATCAGCCCGCTCGATCCCCTTCAGCCGACCCCGATAACGCTCCGAAAACAGTGTCGGACCGCCCCAGGCAGCATCCACATGAAAATGTAGTTGATGCTCTTCAGCAATCTCTGCCAGGGTGTCCAAGGGATCTATATGGCCGGTCTCAGTGGTTCCTGCGATACCAACCAAGCCAAAGGGCCGTATCCCTTGAGACTTGAGCGCCGCCAGCTTGGCTTCTAGCAGATCAGGGCGGATACGGTTACGGCCATCGGTTGCAACGGCGACCAGCCCATCACGACCAATACCCAGCACATCCGCCGCCTTACTCAACGAATAGTGACCCCGCTCGGATACCAATACTGCCGCGCCCTCGCACTGGTAATGTTTGAAGGCCGCAAAAACGCCCTCCTGGCCGATCCCTTTGAACTCTCCCTGGGCCGCAAAAGCGCGGTTTCGGGCCGCCCAGAGCGCGGTGATGTTGGCAACCGTACCCCCGGAGCAAAATGCTCCCAGATGCTGATGGGCATCGTGCAACCAGCGGTCGTAAAATGCATTCTTCTGGTCATAGACCAAACGGTGCAGCATCCCCAGCACCTGGCGCTCGAGCGGGGTAAAGGCCTTGGAGGTTTCGGTTTTTACCAGGTTTTGATTCAGCGCGATCATGATCTTTGACAGCGGAATCATGAAATAGGGCAGTGCCGAGGTCATATGACCGACAAAGCTGGGTGAGGCCGTATGCACCGACTGCGACACCACCTTATCCAATAAAAACTGCGCCTGCTCGGACACGAACATCGGCACTTCGGCGATCCGTGTCTCGGTAAAATCCTTCTCGATCTCAGCCAGATCGACCTCTTCGGCAACGATATGTTGCTGCAGAAAGCCGGCCAAATTATGCGAAATCAACTGATCTAACTTCCCCAGCGTCGATTCCGGCGCTTCGGGAATAGTAAAGATGCGCAGCAGATTATCGAGGCTGGCGTTGGCATGTTCCAGACTATGACTCATAAGGACTTTACCGATATCGCACCATTTCTACCGAACAGGAGGCGAGAGGATTAAATTACCGCCGCGCCGCAATAGCCCGCGAGTATTCCAAAGCCGCTTCACGAATGCAACGCTATGCCCGTTATCTGCGCTATAGCGCTCATCAATAGCAATCAAATTCATGCTCGATTGAAGCGAATTCAGCCGCTTACCAAGCCTTTCGCAGTACAATAGCCGACTTTTAACGGCCGATCACTCACCCTCACAGCGCAGCGTTCATCGCGCCAACAGGCTGAGCAGCTAAAGGACAGACTTGTGCAGAACACTCAAAACCACCCTCTCTTCCACAGCCTCAAGCAACGCATTCTGCTGCTCGATGGCGGCATGGGCACCATGATCCAGCGCCACAAACTCGAAGAAGCTGACTACCGCGGGGAACGCTTTGCCGACTGGCACACCGACGTCAAGGGCAACAACGACCTACTGGTGTTGACCGCGCCGGAGATCATCAGCGGTGTTCACGACGCCTATCTGGCGGCCGGGGCCGATATTCTCGAGACCAACACCTTTAACGCCACCCATATCGCCATGGCCGATTATGCGATGGAGGCGCTGACCCATGAGATCAATGTCGCCGCCGCCAAACTGGCGCGCATCAGCGCAGATAAATACAGCGCCCTGACGCCCGATCAACCCCGCTATGTCGCCGGGGTTCTAGGGCCAACGAACCGAACTGCATCGATCTCTCCCGACGTTAACGACCCTGCAGCCCGAAACACTAGCTTTGACGCCCTGGTCACGGCCTATTTGGAAGCGATCGACGGCCTCATCGAAGGCGGCGTTGATCTGCTTTTAGTCGAGACCGTATTCGACACCCTCAACGCCAAGGCCGCCATCTACGCCATCGAACAGTACTTTGATGAGCAGCAGATACGCCTGCCGGTGATCATTTCAGGAACGATCACCGATGCCTCTGGCCGGACCCTCTCGGGTCAGACTACCGAGGCATTCTGGAACTCGATTCGGCATGCCAACCCACTGGCAGTCGGCTTAAACTGCGCCCTGGGGCCTAAAGAGTTACGCCCCTATATTCAAGAGCTGTCACGGGTAAGTTCGGGGTTTGTATCCGCCCACCCCAATGCGGGCCTGCCTAACGCGTTCGGCGGCTACGATGAAACTCCCGAGCAGATGGCCGAAGAGATCGGTGAGTGGGCACGCTCTGGGTTGCTCAACATTGTTGGCGGTTGCTGCGGTACCACCCCCGAACATATCCAAGCGATCGCTGATGCGGTTCGCCCCTGCGCACCGCGCGCCTTGCCCGACATTCCAGTGCAGTGCCGCCTGGCCGGTTTAGAGCCGTTCAATATCAGCGCTGAGACCCTGTTCGTAAACGTCGGTGAACGCGCCAACGTCACCGGTTCAGCCAAGTTCAAACGACTGATCATGGAGCAGGACTTCGAGACCGCACTGGATATCTGTCGCGAGCAGGTCGAGAACGGTGCCCAGGTGATCGATATCAACATGGATGAGGGGATGCTCGACTCCCAAGCCGCGATGGTCCGTTTTCTCAACCTTATTGCTGGCGAGCCTGATATCACCAAGGTCCCGGTGATGGTCGACTCCTCAAAATGGGAGATACTCGAAGCCGGTCTCAAGTGCATCCAGGGCAAGGGCATTGTTAACTCGATCAGCCTCAAAGAGGGTGAGGAAAAGTTTATCCAGCAGGCCAAACTGATCCGTCGATACGGTTTTGCAGTCGTGGTGATGGCGTTCGACGAAGCGGGCCAGGCCGACACGCTTAAACGCAAGGTGGACATCTGTACCCGCTCCTACCGGGTGCTGGTCGATCAGGTCGGCTTCCCTGCCGAAGATATCATCTTCGATCCCAACATCTTCGCTGTTGCCACCGGGATCGAGGAGCACAACAACTACGCTGTGGACTTTATCGAAGCAACCCGCATTATCAAGCAGACCCTGCCCTACGCACTGATCTCCGGTGGTGTCTCCAACGTTTCCTTCTCGTTCCGCGGTAATAACCCGGTGCGTGAAGCGATCCACGGCGTTTTTCTCTACCACGCGATCCAGGCGGGGATGGATATGGGGATCGTCAACGCCGCACAGTTGGCGATCTACGATGATATTCCCCAAGAACTGCGCGAACGGGTCGAGGATGTAATTCTAAACCGCAAGCCTCAGGGCGAGATCGATAATACCGAAGCGCTGCTCGATATCGCCGCCAAATACAACTCAAGCGGTGAAGAGGTCGAGACCAAGGCGGTACAGGAGTGGCGCTCCTGGCCGCTTAATAAGCGCCTAGAGCATGCTCTGGTCAAAGGAATTACTGAGCATATCGATGCCGATACCGAAGAGGCTCGACAGCAGTATGAGCGCACTATTCAGGTGATCGAAGGTCCGCTGATGGATGGGATGTCGGTGGTCGGTGACCTGTTCGGTGCCGGCAAGATGTTCCTGCCCCAGGTGGTAAAATCAGCCCGAGTAATGAAAAAAGCGGTCGCCTATTTGATGCCCTATATCGAGGAGGAGAAAGCGCGGGGAGCCCAAGCCGGAACCAGCAACTCCAACGGCAAGATCGTGATGGCAACCGTTAAAGGCGACGTTCACGATATCGGCAAGAATATCGTCGGCGTGGTGCTACAGTGTAATAACTTCGAGATTATCGATCTGGGAGTCATGGTCTCGGCCGAGAAGATCATCCAGACCGCCATCGACGAGAAGGCAGATATGATCGGCCTCTCGGGCCTGATCACCCCCTCGCTGGACGAGATGGTCCATGTCGCCAAAGAGCTGGAACGTCGGGGACACAGTATCCCGCTGATGATCGGTGGTGCGACCACCTCCAAGATGCATACCGCGGTCAAGATCGAACCCGCCTACAGCGCCCCGACCGTGTACGTGCATAACGCCTCACGCAGTGTCGGCGTTGCCAGCGCGCTGCTCAGCAAAGAACGACAGGCCGATTATGTGGCCGAGATTCGCCAAGAGTACACCGAAGCGCGCGAGCGCCACTACGCCAAAGTCAAAGACGCCCGCCGGGTCAATCTGGTCAAGGCCCGGGAAAACAAACAGCCGATCGACTGGGCTGATTACACCCCGCCGACCCCCAACAATCTTGGCATCAGCGTCTTCGATGACTACCCGATCGACGAACTGGCCCCCTATATCGACTGGACGCCGTTCTTCCATTCCTGGGAACTTAAAGGCCGTTACCCGCAGATCCTCACCCATGAGACGCTCGGCGAGGAGGCCAGCAAGCTGTTCCGCGATGCCCAGGCGATGCTGGCCGATATTATCGCTAACAAAAAACTCCGCGCCCGCGCCGTCATCGGCCTGTTCCCCGCTAACCAGGTCGGTGATGACGATATCCAGATTTTCACTGATGCGTCGCGCAGCGATACGCTGATGACGGTTCACCAGTTGCGCCAGCAGACCCAAAAAACCAGCGGTAAGCACAACCATTGCCTAGCCGATTACGTGGCTCCACTGGAGAGCGGCAAGGCAGATTATATCGGTGGCTTTGCCGTCACCACAGGCGTGGGCCTTAATGCGATGGTAGAGGCCTTCGAAGCGGACCACGACGTTTATCAATCGATCCTGGCCAAAGCGCTGGCCGACCGGCTGGCAGAAGCCTTCGCCGAACGACTGCACGAACGGGTGCGCAAGGAGTTCTGGGGCTACGCCGCTGATGAGGCCATCAGCAACGACGATAGGATTGCCGAGAAGTACCAGGGGATCCGCCCTGCACCTGGCTATCCTGCCTGCCCCGATCACACCGAAAAAGATCTGCTCTGGCAACTACTGGACGCTGAAGCCAACACCCAGATCACCCTCACCGAAAGCTACGCCATGGTACCGACAGCGGCCGTTAGCGGCTGGTACTTCTCACATCCGGAGAGCCAATACTTCGGGGTTGCCAAGATTGCCGAAGATCAGGTCGAGGATTACGCCAAACGCAAAGGGATGGAGATGAAGACGATGGAGCGCTGGCTAGCGCCTAACCTCGGCTACGAGCCGGATGATAGTTGATCCGATAACCAGGCTGAACAAACCAGGTGTCTTATGCCAGCCTAAGCACCTGCATCAGCTCAAACACCCATGCCAGCATGCTTAAAACCGACACCTCGCATGCTCTGCTCGGCCTGACAGGCAACGCCGACTGCAAACGGGTTGGCGTTTCTAGCAGGCGCTGCCAGCAGCTGCCGAGATAGCATCTGCTCAATGGGTTTGGGCTTCAGGTAGCCAACCGACAACAGATGCTCCAGCCCCACAAGATTCCCTTCAGCAGGTATATTCACTCCCTTCAGAATCTCGTAATTAAATCCCTGAAGCCGATGTAAGCGCTGATACAGACGCGCTCTATTCATGCCTGCGACATTAAACGAATAGCTGCATTGAAGCCGTTTAGTCTGTTGAATCATGACCAAAGCCATCCGATGCAACACCTCAGAGGCCCTGTATTCCAGCTTCAACGCCAATCGCGTCCACTGGCTATAGGACTCCTTATTTCGTGCAATATCTGGAAACCGCTCCTGCAACATGAATCCATTGATCTCCAAGGGCAGCAACAACGGCGATTCCGGGGTACTGATCGATAGCCTGACACCACCAATGCATTGCTGCCGATCCAGCGCAATTAATAAATACCCACTGCGATCAAACTTATCCTCAGCACCGTCGAACGACTTGATACCTAGGTCCCTACGAAAACACTCCTGACGAATCTGGTAATACTGCTCAAGCCAGTTTTTACGCTGAGACGAGGTAAAGCAAGCCTCGGTTGATTCAGGTTCGAATGGATTGTTACCGCTGTGCTTTATTAGCTCAAAACTGACTGTCACTAGATCACCTCGCTTCATCGAATGGAGTGGAAACACTTCCGGGCAAGAGAGCCAGAAGGGTCAGTACACATCTATAGCCAGAGCACTAGCAAGAATCAAACCATGTCACTGATACAGCCATTAAAACAGTCGTTTAAACCAAGCCAGCACCGACGTATCCACCCCCATAGCAGCCCCCTCTCGATTTTTTGTCTCTAATTAGATACAAGTTATCCCAAAAAATACGTATATCAAATAAAATCAACTAGATACACTGTCTCCAATTGGAGACAATGCATCCAACCAGTTGAAATTAATACCAATAATAGAAGTGTGGCTATTCGGAGTCATAAGTAATAATAGGGGGAACCTATTAGGCTGAAGTTGGCCGGATTAGTTGGGGCGGATTAGTTGGTCGGCTTAAACTGCTCGACCTTGAGTTCATGACGTTGCAGTAACTTATAGAAATCGGTCCGGTTGCGTTGCGCAAGCTCAGCCGCTTTAGTGACATTACCTTCGCTAAGCCGCATCACCTTCACCAGATAATCACATTCAAATTGATGCCGGGCAGCATTTAGTGAGGGCAGAAATCCGGACTCCTGCGCCAGCGCCTGTCGCACCAATGCAGCCGGTATCATCCGCGTGGTAGAGAGCGCAGCTGTTTGCTGGATAACATTCTCGAGCTGTCTAACATTACCCGGCCAGGAGGCGTTTACCAGTCGATCGACCGCATCGGGAGAAAGCGAGGTGACCTGCCCTGAGGCCCACTTACTAGTCTGGCGTAAAAAGTAGTTTGCCAGTAGCGGGATATCCTCTGCACGCTCCCTGAGGTCAGGCAGCCTGAGATTAACCACATTGAGGCGGTAATACAGGTCCTGTCGAAACAGGCCAGACACCATCTCTTTTTCCAGGTCACGATGACTGGCCGAAATAACCCGAACATCTACCGTGACGCTCTGGGTGCCCCCCACCGGACGCACCTGGCGCTCTTGCAACACCCGCAACAGTTTTACCTGTAGGGCGAGAGGCATATCGCCTATCTCATCCAAAAACAGGGTGCCTTGATGCGCTGCCCGGAACAACCCCAGGTGCTCGCTCACCGCACCGGTAAACGCCCCTTTCACATGACCAAACAGCTCAGACTCCAACAGTGGCTCAGGCAAAGCGCTGCAGTTAATCGCCACAAAGGGCTTATCAGCCCGATTGCTGGCGCGATGAATCGCTTGCGCCAGCAACTCTTTGCCGCTGCCACTACTGCCCGAGATAAGTACACTGATATTCGAGTCAGCCAGTTGCAGCGCCTGCGCCAATAGCCGCTCCATCAGTTCGCTGCGGGATAAGATCGCTTCACGCCACGCACCCTTAGCCCGTGAAGGCGCATTGCCACGCGAGAGGTTCAGCCCTTTCTCGATCTGTCCCAGCAGCGCCACCTTATCGATAGGTTTGGTTAAGAAGCCAAACACCCCCTGCTGCGTCGCCTCAATGGCTTCGGATATTGAACCTTGCGCGGTGAGAATGATGACCGGCAAACCCGGATGATAGTGTTGAATCTGCTCAAACAGCTCCATCCCCCCCATAGTGTCCATACGTAGGTCCGTGATCACCAGATCGATCTCGCGGCTACGCAGCACCTGCAGCGCCTCCTGCCCCTGGGTCGCCGTTGCTAGCTGGTAACCGGCCGCTTCAAGCCGCAACACCAGCAGCCGTAGCAAACTGGGATCATCATCCACGACCAGTAACCGGGATTGTATTTCAGTCATTGGAGCCATCCCGGGGAGTCTCTGTAGTCAGTGCACGGCGAATACTCATACTCTCCTCTAGCGTTGTCAGGGCTTCGATTTTGGCCGTCAGTTCGATAACCTGCTGCTGGTTTAGCTGCAGCTCAGCAGAGAGTCGAATTAACCGTTTGGCATCCGCCTGCTGCGCCTCTAGGAGCCGGGTCTGACGGGCATCAGCATTAATCATCGACTGATTGTGAAACTGCAACAATCGAACCAAAGCCAACACTGGGGGCGACAGTTTTGGTGACTCAGCAAGCCGCTGCAAGCTATCACGGGCCCTGATCCATCCCTGCAGCTCACTGCGTTGCTGGTTAAGCAGTGCGTAATAAAATAGCAGACCTGGGCTTTCGCTCCGATCTTTGGAAAACAACTTCAGTTCCGCCTGCGCCTGCTCGCCGGTATAAACCATCAAACGATCGACCTGGTTCAACCAATCCTGCAGATCAACCCTAGACTCAACATCGGATCGTGCCTGGACAGTATCTCCCTCCACCAAGGGCGGTAACAGCAAAGCTGAGGCGGGAGCGAGTGGGCTGAACAGCTGACAACCACCCAGCAGCAACATCAAGCCTGCACCTAACCTGATTAAAAAAACCCTCATAAAAAAAACTTCATATGTAAACCCTCATCTATACCCTCTTCCACGGATCTCAGGATATCCCCACCCACAGGCGAGGCCCCTGCAGGTAACATCAACCGAAAACCTACCGGCAGCGGAGCCTTTTCTAGCAGCTGCAGTGATCCCCGGTGAAGCTGAGCACACTCCCGGGCAACGCTTAAGCCGATCCCTGATCCCTTGATAGCACCACTGCGCCTGTTGCCACCCTGGTAAAAGGGCTCGAATATTTTCTCTGCATCGCCAGCGACAATCGCTTCGCCCGCATTGCATATATCACAGACCAGCATCGAATCCGCTACGCACCAACGGATCTGGATCTCCCCCCCCGCCGGGCAGTAACTGATCGCATTGGAAAGCAGATTGTCCAATACCGTGCGTAACTTTGCAGGGTCTGCAACCCAGCTCAGCGCATTACCATCACAATCAATCCGCAAGGCTTTACGTTCGCTGGTGATGGCATAGCTGTCGATCAGATCGCGCCACAGAAATGGGATATCGACAGCGTCCAGATTGAGCTGAGTGTGATTCAGCAGCTGGTTGTAATCCAACAAATTCTCGATCAGTCGCTGCAACTCCCAGCTGTTTTGCTGAATAATCGATACAATTTCAAGCTGGCCACTATCAAGATTGCCAACCACCCCCTCAGCCATCAGATCGGCCCCCTCACGCAAACTCGCCAGCGGGGTCTTCAGCTCATGTGACATATGTCGCAGAAATTGCTGTTTCTGTTCATCCAGCGCATTCAACTGGGTCCTTAACCACTCCAGTCGCTCGCCAAGCAGCTGCATCTCCTGAGGACCGCTGATACGGATCTGATGGCTAAAATCACCGCTCCCTAGCAGCCCTATTTTTCGTTCCAGTTGACGAACCGGGCGGTTAATCCAGAAAGTAAAAAACAGTACCGCGATCAGGGTCACTAAGGCGAGCAATGAAACCATCCACAGCAGCGAGCGCTTAATCTCCCGCGCATCCAGGTTCTGTTGCTCAAGCTGCTGGTCGACAAAATTCTGGCTGACGCCACGAAACTCAACCGATACGCCGCTAATCCTGTCGAAAATCGCTAGGATCGCCTCGCTGTTCAACTGCTCGACCGGCACCTGCATTGCCACCCTTAGCTGCTCCAGTAGTTCGGCTAGCGAAAGCAGGTAAAAGTGTCCCTCTTGGTCCACCAGCGCCCCCATCTCCTCAAGCTGCAAGCCAATACGCTGTTGCTCCTGTTCAAAAAGAACCTTCAGATTATCTTCCCCTAAGGCTTGATATTGGCCCGAGCGTCTTTCCAGCTCTAATAGATCCGATTGCAACAGCTGAGCGTTACGGGTCAGCCTGACCAAATTTTGGGTCATACGGTTATTATTAATAGAGAGCTGATCAAAAGCTTGGACGGTATAAAAGATGGCCACACAGAGCGGAGCCACGACGGTAAAAAAACCGATAAGCATCAACTGCAATAGAGATCGCGGGCGCCAAAGCATAAAGACCAAGAGGGTTATAACAGTACGGCTAGATCTGAGTGAGTATGAAACAAAGAGTCTACTGCCTGATTAGGATTGAGGCCAACTCTATCTGAACCGGAGTATAAAATGGTGCAGGATTTGCTCAGGGGCGGACCCAGGCGACAGACACCGAAAGCAGATAACCAACGCCGTAAACCGTTTTAATCAGTTTTGGCACCCTGGGATCATCTTCCAGCTTTTTGCGTATCCGTGACATCCGTACATCGATACTGCGTTCAAAAGGGATAGATTCTCGCCCCATCAGGTCGCCCATCAGCCGATCCCGGTTAAGGATCTGCTGCGGAGCCCTTAGCAGTAACAGCAGCAGCTCGGACTCGGCCGAACTCAGACGATCGTTGCGGCCGTCTTGGTGACTCAGGGTTAGCGTGGCGGGATCGAAACGCCAATCAGCAAAATGAGCGATTTTTTGTACCGTATCGATATCGGCCTGACCGATCTGGTCCAGACGCCGCAGCAGGCTATTAACCCTGGCGACAAGCTCTCGCGGGTCGAAAGGCTTGATCATATAATCGTCAGCGCCCAGTTCCAGCCCGAGCACCCGATCTGGCAGACTGCCACGCCCGGTCAGGATCATCACCCCGACTCGGTGCTTATCGCAAAGTTCACGCACCAGCGCCAAACCATCCATATCCGGCAGGCCAAGATCAACAATACAGAGTGCAGGAGAACGCCTTTTAATCGCCTGAGTTGCCTGGGTGCCGGTACGAAAACTAGCCGTTTCATAGCCATACCGCTCTAACTCAGTGCAAACCAGGGTGGCAATATCTGTCTCATCTTCAATAACGTAGATCAATTTATTACTGCTGGAATTAACGCCCACGATGAGATCTGCTCCCTTCTTAACTGTCTAGTGGCTGATGCCTAGTTTCAGTACCCACGAAGCATTCTAAGCCTTTTATAAATCTGTACACAGATTTACCGCAGTTCCTGGCTCATCTTTACGTAACAATGCCTGACGCAGTGTATCGCGTTTGAAGGGTTTACGTAGGGTTAGGTATTGCGGCTGATCGGGATCTCTGGTCTGTTGATCAAACGCATAGCCGGTTATCAATACCACCCTGGCACCGGCTCTAGATTCGCTGACCCGATCGGCCAGCTCGTAACCGTCTAGGCTTCCAGGCATCATAATATCTGACACCAACGCATACAGCTCCGTCAGACTCTCCAGCAGCAGTAACGCCTCATCGCCATCGCTGGCTTCGACCACAGCAAAACCCATTGCGACCAGCTGCTCTAAAATCACCGCGCGAACATCCAGATCATCCTCTACCAGCAGAATCAACTTACCCTCACCAGAGTGGAGCAATTGACGTTCAGTACCCTGGCGATCATCAATAACTTCACTGGAGATACAGGCGGGTAACAGTAAACAGACACAAGCACCCCGACCGGGCGTGCTGTCGATCCTTATATACCCTTGCGACTGCTTGACGAATCCATACACCATGCTCAATCCCAAACCAGAACTGGTTCCGCTTTTGGTGGTAAAAAAAGGCTCGAAGGCGCGATTCTGACTGCCTTCTTTAAAACCGTCACCACTATCGCATACCGACACTTCCAGATAATCTCCTGGCACCACCATCTCATCATAGGCCACCGGCAGATCTATCCGCCGCTCCACCACGCCTATCGTCATAGAGCCCCCCTTAGGCATGGCATCACGCGCATTCAGCGCCAGGTTAAAGATCGCATTTTCAAACTGACTTTGGTCAACATAAGCGATGCTAAGCTGCTGATCATCGATAGAGAGCTGGATATCGATATTACTCGGCAGCGATCCCTGCAGCAGCGCCAGCGAGTCACGAAACAGCGCTGCGACATCAACCCGGGTCGGGGTTAGCGATTGATTCCGAGAGAACGCCAGCAACCGGTTGGTGATATCGGCACCGCGTTGTCCGGCGCGGATAGCGGGTTCGAGATACTTTGACAGCCCTTCGACCTCAGCATAACGATCACCGGCCGAGATCAGATTGCCGATGACAACCGTCAGCAGATTGTTGAAGTCATGCGCCAAGCCGCCCGCCAACTGCCCTACTGCATTCATCCGCTGCGCTTCGGTCAGTTTATACTCGGCCTCTTTTTCAGCGGTCACATCCAGACTGAGATTGAGTACGGCGGTAACCTGGCCCTTTTCATCATACTCAGGAATCAGCTTACGCTTGGTCACCACCTCTCGGCCATCATGCATGAAACTGTATTCGAAATAGCACTCCTCACCGGCCAGGGTGCGCTTAAAATAGGGGGTCAGGGTGCGGTACATCAAGGGACTCATCACCTCTTGCAACGACCGTCCAACCAAGGCCCGCTTGGTTTGATTAAACATCTGCGCGTAACGCCGATTAACGAAACGGTAGCGCTCATCTGCACCTACGTAGGCGATCTGCGCCGGCAGCTCATCCAGAATCATCCGCTGCCGCTGCTCGGTCGCAGCGAGCTCCTGAGTTCGGCTCTGAACCTGCTGATCCAGGGTCTGAATACTCCGACTCAACTGGGTCACCATGGCATCGAAGGTACGCCCCAGCACACCCAGCTCATCGTCGGTATTAATTCCACTCTGAGCACTGAGATCACCTCGACTGACCCGTTTCGCAGTCTCAGCCAACCGTTTTATCGGTGCGGCAATCTGAGAAACAAACAACAGCGCCAGCATCACTGCCATCAATAACACCACCACGGTGATAGTCATGATCCGTTCGGTCAGCACCTCAGAACTGCGCAGCAACTCCTCCTCATACACCGAGGAGCCTATATACCAATCAAACCCCTTTAGATGCCGCACCAACGACGTTTTTTGATAACTATAGTTTCCCGGATCCGAAGGTTTGTCCCATAGATAGCGCCACTCTTTGCCGGTATCGGCAACCGCTATCAACTCTTTGGCGATAGAGCGCCCCGTTTTAGGATTAAGCTGATCGAGAAAATTGATTCCATCTAGATTGTCATTGGGATGGATCAACATGTTGGCGTTCGCATCGAAGATATACATATAGCCAGTCTTGGCTATCTTTATCTCCTGCAGCGCGGTACGCAGCTCAACCATAGCCAGCGTCAGCCGTTTCTGCACCTCAGTTTCAATATCATCCAGATATAAACCCGAACCCAGGATAAATTGCCGTCCAGGAAAATCCCTAACGTAAGAGATCTTATCGATCGCCTCAGGCTGATCGAGGCGTTGCCACTGGTATTGAAAAAAACCGGCCCCTTCTGCGCGGACCTGAGAGACAATTTTCGGAATTATTGCCTCACCGGGGCCGCTTTTGAGTTTCGTGTTATCAACACCATGAAAACGCTTGTCCGGATGGGACAGAAGTACTGCATCGTAACTGGCGACCCAGATGTATTCGTTATTGCCGTAGGTAAACTGACGCAGCCCCTCAAAAACCTGCTTTCTTGCAGCGGCCTCATCCAGCTCACCCCGTTCAATCTGAGCAAACACGGTCTCAACGTAAGCGGAGGCCAAAGCCACCGCACTCTTGAGTTGCTGCTTACGTGATTCAAGCGCCTGTAGACGATAGCCTTCGAGACTGAAATGAATCTTCTCTGCCAGCTGGTAAACATTATTAAGCACGGTACGACTGGCGTTACGTTCGATGCCATAGACAGTGCTATTGATCAGCGGGACCGAATAAAAATAGATCGCCAACGCAAACAATACGATGATCGAGACCATCGCTAAAAAAAATCGCTGGAGTAATTTTGATCCCAATAACATGATTTTATTCTTCTTATTTTTCTTATAATTAAGCGGCACAGCAGAGTGCCCTGTACTGCCTTTTCTTAGCACGTCATTCTACGTCAAAGCTATCCAGCTAAAACCCCCTGTACAGGCAAAATCCAACACTTGTTACATTTTGTTAGATTTCAGACCTATTCTGGCAACACTCATGACGTTTAATAGCATCAAGGCGTTAAACGGTTCGATCCGCCTCCAGACACTAAAACAAAAACAACACCCGAAACGGAATCTCCGACTACGGGTCAGAAAAGTCAGGAACGTTATCCATGAGTCGAGATATCATCCTAGAAACACGCAATTTAATCAAAGAATTCAAAGGCTTTACTGCTGTTGATGATGTCAACCTGAAGATCGAGCGTGGTTCTATCCACGCCCTCATAGGTCCCAACGGTGCGGGAAAAACGACTGTGTTCAACCTGCTGACCAAGTTCCTGACGCCCACCCGGGGGCAAATTCTATTTAATGGAACAGATATTACCAAGCTAAGTTCTGACGCCATCGCTCGTAAAGGCATCATTCGTTCATTCCAAATTTCAGCGGTATTCCCCCATTTGAGCGTCATCGAAAACGTCCGCGTAGCACTCCAGCGCAAGCGTAATGACAGTCTCTATTTTTGGCGCTCAGACAAGTGTCTCGATAGCCTTAACGACCGTGCTATGGAGTTACTCGATTCGGTTGGCCTGTCGCCCTTTGCCAATGCCCAAGCGGTTGATCTGCCCTATGGCCGCAAACGCTCTCTGGAGATCGCGACCACGCTAGCGCTGGATCCTGAATTACTGCTGCTCGATGAGCCAACCCAAGGCATGGGCCACGAAGACGTAAATGTAGTCGCAGAGCTGATCAAAAAAGTCAGCAAAGATCGCACCATCCTGATGGTCGAGCACAATCTAAACGTCGTCGCGGATCTGTCCGATACGATTACTGTACTGCAACGCGGTGCCGTATTGACCGAAGGCGATTACGCCAAGGTCTCTGCCGATCCCCAGGTTCGCGAAGCCTATATGGGTGTTGAAGCCGATAACGAAGCGGAGGCCCAGGTATGAGCCCAATACAGAAGATTCAATCCAAACGTGAAAAACTCCGCGTCAGCGATCTCCATGCCTATTACGGTGAATCACACATCCTCCACGGTATCGATATCGCATTGAATCAAGGCGAACTGGTTACGCTGCTCGGCCGCAACGGTTCAGGACGTAGCACGACCCTCAAAGCGATCATGAACATGGTCGGTAAACGTTCCGGTTCAATCGTGATCAATGGCCATGAAACTATCGATATGCCTAGCCATAAGATCGCTCATCTGGGGATGGGTTACTGCCCCGAAGAACGCGGTATTTTTTCTAGTCTTAACGTAGAAGAAAATCTGATGTTGCCTCCGGTAGTTCGCTCCGATGGCATGTCGGTCGAAGAGATCTACGAGATGTTTCCCAACCTTGCGGAACGTCGCAAAAGCCAGGGCACCCGCCTGTCCGGTGGCGAGCAACAGATGCTGGCAATGGCTCGAATTCTACGCACCGGCGCCAACATCCTGCTCCTCGACGAAATTACCGAAGGTCTGGCACCGGTCATCGTCCAGAAACTGGCAGAGGTGCTGATGCAACTTAAAGAGCGCGGCCTGACCATCATTCTAGTGGAGCAAAACTTTCGTTTTGCAGCGCCGATTGCGGATCGCCACTATCTGATGGAGCACGGCCATATCGTCGAGCAGATTAAGGCCGACGAACTGGTCGCCAAGACCGAGCTGCTAAACACCTACCTGGGCGTTTAGCCCTGGGACTGAACGGGTACAGAATCCCAAGCAAGCAGCAACATAAAAGCACGACCTATAACAAGCAGTACAAAAACAATAAAACTGGAGAAAACAATGAACGCGATGCGCAAAACGTTACTGGCAACAGCCCTAATCGCCGCTACAGGTGCTGCACAGGCAAGCCTATCCGACGGTAAAGTAAAAATCGGTGTACTGGGTGATATGAGCGGCGTTTACGCCGACATCAGCGGCCAGGGCAGCGTCGAAGCGGTTAAAATGGCCGTTGAAGACTTTGGCGGCAAGGTGCTGGGACAACCTATCGAAGTCGTTTTTGCTGACGACCAGAATAAGCCCGATGTAGGCTCTGTAATCGCCCGTAAGTGGGTTGAGGAGGAGCAGGTCGACGTGATCAATGGCGCTGTAGCAAGCTCAGTGACCGGTGCGGTTACCAAGTTCATGACCGACAATGAGAAGATCACCCTGATCGCAGCCTCTGCCAGCCACGCCTTTACCACTAAGGCTTGTTCGCCGTTCAACGCCCACTGGACCTACGATGTGGTCGCACTGGCCAACGGTACGGTTAAGCCCATGGTTCAAGGCGGCAAGAAGAAATGGTTCTTCGTCACCGCAGACTACGCCTTCGGCCATGCACTGGAAAAAGTCGCCACCGGCGTGATCGAGGCGAACGGCGGTGAAGTGGTTGGCGGCGTACGCGCACCACTGGGTACCACCGATTTCTCCTCCTACATCCTTCAGGCACAAGCGTCAGGCGCTGATGTTATCGCGCTGGCTAATGCCGGTAGCGACATGGTTAACTCGCTGAAGACTGCAGCCGAATTTGGCGTGACCGAAACCACCGATGTGGCCGGACTGCTGGTTTTTACCCCTAACGCTCAGGCTCTGGATCCAGCCATCGCCGGTGGTATGAAGCTGACTACCGGTTTCTACTGGGATATGGATGATCAGACTCGCGCCTGGTCCAAGCGTTATATGGCGCGTATGGATGGCAAGATCCCTGCGATGCCACACGCCGGTGCTTACTCCGCAACCATGCACTACCTGAAAGCGGTTGAAGCAGCTGGTACCGACGAGTCCAAGGCCGTTATGGCGAAGATGAAAGAGATGCCTGTTGAAGATTTCTTCTCCCGCAACGGTTACCTGCGTAAAGATGGCCGTATGGTTCACGACATGCTCCAGGTACGGATCAAGACCGCTAAAGAGCGTACCAACGAGAACGATATCTTTGCCATCGAGAAAGTCATTAAGGGTGATGATGCCTTTATGAAGATGGAAGATGGCGGCTGCGCATTCGCACTCGCCAAGTAATGCTGCTGTAACGAGAGTCGAAGCGACTCTGTTCTCTCTGCCACCTGCAGCGTTGATCCAAACGTGCAGGTGGCAGTAAGAGTGAGGGGCATCGAGATCACTGCTCGGATCATTCAGCGTGGATGACAACAACAGTGATCTCGATGCCTACTCAACCAGGCTTTTTCTTTAAAGAGAAAGTTTGATTACCCAAGAACAAAGAAAGGAAGCGTTCTGCTTCCGTCTGAAAAACCTTCAGGTGTGGTTATGGCGACTCTTTTCGGTATCAATCTTTTCGCTCTGTCCGGTCAGTTATTGATCGGGCTGATCAACGGTTCTTTTTATGCACTGCTAGCCCTGGGCCTGGCAATCATCTTCGGCCTGCTGAAGATCATCAATTTCTCCCAGGGTGCGCTCTATATGCTGGGCGCCTTCGCGGCCTGGATGGGCATGAACTACCTGGGAATCAGCTATTGGTGGTCGCTGGTACTGGTACCTGTTGGTATTGCCCTAATCGGTATCCTGCTCGAACGCTTTCTGGTTCGGCCTATTGCTAATGAGGATCACCTCTACAGCCTGCTACTCACCTTCGGCATCGCCTTGGTGCTGCAGGGACTCTTTACCCACTGGTACGGCTCCTCAGGTCTCGCCTACCCGATTCCGGATGAACTCAAAGGCGGTACCCGACTGCCCTTTATGTACCTGCCAAACTACCGTGCCTGGATCATCGTTTGCTCGCTGACCGTCTGCGTAGCCACCTGGTTCCTGATCGAAAAAACCAAACTGGGTGCTTACCTGCGAGCGGGCACCGAAAACCCTCAGCTGATGCAAGCGTTTGGGATCAACGTGCCGCTGATCGTCACCCTGACCTTCGGCTTCGGCGTAGGCCTTGCGGGCTTAGCTGGGGTCTTGGCAGCACCGGTTTATTCGGTTACCCCTGAGATGGGATCAAGCATCCTGATCGTGGTGTTCGCGATTGTGGTTATCGGCGGCATGGGCTCGATTGGTGGTGCCATCATCACCGGTTTGGGGATGGGGGTCGTCGAGGGACTGACCAAATATTTCTATCCCGAAGCCTCCAATACCGTGATTTTCCTGGTAATGGTCATCGTGCTCCTGGTCAAGCCTGCGGGCCTGTTCGGTAAAGAAGCCTAACGGCCAATTAGCCATTACAAGTAAGTCAGCAGCCACATTTTGCGTCATTTGAAAAAGATTGAAGAGACCCGAGGTCACTACTCATGAAGAACATGAAACTCAACTTGGTACTGCTAGGCCTGGCGCTGGTCGCCCCCTTCGCGCTCTACCCGGTATTTTTAATGAAGGTGCTCTGTTTTGCACTCTTCGCCTGCGCCTTCAACCTGCTGCTGGGCTTTGCCGGTCTGCTCTCCTTCGGACACGCCGTGTTCTTGGGTAGCGGCGCCTATGTGACCGGCTATCTGATGCTTAACGTCGAAGGATTAACACCAGAAATGGGCATTCTCGCAGGGGTCACAGTCTCAGCCATAATCGGTTATATCTATGGCAAATTAGCCATCAAACGCGAGGGTATCTATTTTGCGATGGTCACCCTAGCCTTGGCCCAGCTTGCGTTCTTCTTCTTTCTGCAGGCACCCTTTACCGGTGGCGAAGATGGCATCCAGGGCATCCCGCGCGGACAGCTATTTGGGCTAATCGACCTCAACGATAACCTCAATATGTACTACTTCGTGCTGGCGGTCTTTATCGCTGGATTCGCATTGATCTACCGCACCGTTAACAGCCCCTTCGGCCAGGTGATGAAGGCAATCCGAGAGAACGAGCCGCGTGCAATCTCGCTAGGCTACAAGGTCAACCAATACAAGCTAATGACCTTCGTCCTCTCCGCCACCCTGGCTGGTCTAGCGGGTTCAACCAAGGCACTGGTATTCCAACTGGCATCGTTGACCGACGTACACTGGTTCATGTCTGGTGAGGTGGTACTGATGACTCTGCTCGGCGGCATGGGCACAATTTGGGGCCCAGTTCTCGGCGCTGGCACCATCGTTACGCTGCAGAACACCCTGGCGTCAGGTCCACTGGGTAGCTATATCCATGTGATCATGGGGATTGTATTTATCGTCTGTGTACTGGCGTTCCGCAACGGTCTGGTGGGCGAGATACAAAAACTGGTTAAGCGTAATTTCTAACCCCGACGGAGTCTAATTCCTAAAGTGAATGAGCCTAACCTTGCCTCGCAAGTTACGCCCAACGCCTAAGCAGACAAGGAGCAGCAACAATGGACCAGAGCGCTAACAACAAGAAGCTAACAGCCCTGAATCTGAATACGCCAAGCCATGAGCAACTCGACGATTCAATGCAGCGTTACTTCGGCAAGTGTCAGGAAAAGCTAGGAATGGTACCCAATGTGCTCCAGGCCTACAGTCATAATCCCAGGCAGCTGGAAACCTTTGCAAACTTCTATAACTGCCTGATGTTTGGTGAATCAGGATTAACACCGCTGGAACGGGAGATGATTGCAGTGGTCGTCTCTTCCCTGAACCACTGCTTCTATTGCCTTACCGCGCACGGTTCTGCAGTGCGTCAATACAGCGGCGATCCGATCCTCGGTGAGCAACTGGTAATGAACTACCGCGCCGCCGAGCTAGAACCACGGCAGCGGGCGATGCTGGACTTTGCAGACAAGCTCAGCCGCCAGCCTGATCGAATTATTGAAGCGGATCGTCAAGCATTGCGTGATGCCGGTTTTAGTGATGCCGATATCTGGGATATCGCCAACATCTGTGGTTTTTATAACATGACCAATCGAGTAGCCAGTGCGGTCGAGATGGCACCCAATCCGCAGTACCACAGCCTCTACCGAACCGCTGCTAGCGACGTGAGAGGGACAAAAAATAGCGACTAAGCTAGCCCTGGATTTACAATTTATCTGAATATTTCAGCTATCACCATTTCAGCTATCACCATTTCAGCTAACACTATTTCAGCTAACACTGTTGTTAACGCTGTTATTGACACTGTTATTAACACTACAGAAAGCCCGAGGTATCGAACATGAGTCAACCCCGCGATTCCAAAGCAGCCCGCGTCCCTAGCTATACCAGCGCGACCAGCAGTACCCCGTTGTTAGGTGAAACCATTGGCGATATGTTCGACCGTATCGCCACCCAATATGCCGACAATGACGCCCTCATTTCGATTCATCAGGGTATTCGTTGGAACTATCGCGAGCTACAGCAGCAGGTAACGACCTGTGCCAAGGCGTTGATGGCGATTGGCGTCAGCAAAGGCGACCGCGTTGGCATCTGGTCACCCAACATGGCCCAGTGGTGTGTGACCCAGTTTGCGACAGCCAAAATTGGCGCTATTCTGGTTAACATTAACCCTGCCTACCGTCAGCACGAATTGGAATACGCTCTGAATCAATCAGAGTGCAGTTTCTTGATCGCAGCCGACCAATTTAAAAGCTCCAATTACACCGCGATGCTGAACAAGCTAGCGCCTGAACTTAAAGACTCGGTACCCGGTCAATTAATATCACCTGCGCTACCGTACATGAAGGGGCTAATCACACTGTCTGAAACAGCCGTTCCCGGCATGCTTAGCTGGCAGCAGTTACAAGACAAAGCAAGCCAGATAGACAGTGCAGCGCTTGCCGAGCGACAGTCCGGGTTACAGTTCGACGACCCGATCAATATCCAATACACCAGCGGCACCACCGGATTTCCCAAGGGCGCAACCCTCAGCCATCACAACATTCTCAACAATGGTTTCTTCGTTACCGAAAGCCAGCGTTTTACCGATCAGGATCGGATGGTTATTCCGGTGCCGCTCTACCACTGCTTTGGCATGGTGATGGGGAATCTTGGCTGTGTCAGTCACGGTGCGACGATGATCTACCCCAGCGATGCCTTTGAGCCGGAGTCTGTATTGAAGACCGTGGCCGAGGAACGTGCCACCGCCCTTTACGGCGTACCGACGATGTTTATCGCCATGCTTGAGCATCCTACATTTGCCGATTACGACCTGGGGTCACTGCGTACCGGGGTTATGGCAGGCGCAACCTGCCCGATCGAGGTCATGAAAAAGGTGATCGATAAGATGCATATGTCCGAGGTACAGATCGCCTACGGGATGACCGAAACCAGTCCGGTCAGCACCCAGACCAGTGCCGATGCCCCGCTGGACAAGCGCGTCAGCACCGTGGGCCGGACCCAGCCGCACCTGGAATCCAAGATTATCGACCCGCAGGGAAAGATTGTTGTTCGTGGCGAGATCGGTGAACTCTGCACCCGTGGCTACAGCGTCATGCTCGGCTACTGGAAAAACGAAGACGCTACCCTTAAAGCGATCGACAGCAATGGCTGGATGCACACCGAAGATCTCGCGACCATGGATGAGGATGGCTATATCAGCATCATCGGCCGCAGCAAAGACATGGTGATTCGCGGTGGCGAGAACGTTTACCCGCGCGAAATCGAAGAGTTTCTCTACTCCCATCCGCTGATCTCAGATGCCCAGGTCACCGGGGTGCCCGATCCTAAATTCGGTGAGGAGCTGGTTGCCTGGGTGATCCTGAAGCCGGGTGAAACCCTGACCGCCGATGAATTGCGGGCTTTCTGCCGTGACAAGATCGCTTATTACAAGGTACCCAAGTACATCAAATTTACCGATGCCTTCCCGATGACGGTGACCGGCAAGATCCAGAAATTCAAGATGCGCGAGACCAGCATCGACGAGCTTGGACTGAAAAAATAACCGTACCCCTCAAATAACCACTAACAAAAACAATCATCTATAGAGACAAGGCCAGATCATGACTCAACCCACCCATCAGGATTACATCGACCAGTTCGACGCGGCCCAGATCGAGTCACAGTTTATCGGTAATCTCAGCGCAGACCCCGCTAAGGGGTTAAATGTCTGTGAGGAGATCTGTGACCGCCACGCCGCTGGCAACAAGATCGGACTGCGCTACCTGCGCGTCGATGGCAGCAGTGGCGAACTGAGCTTTGCAGAACTGCAACGTCGTGCCGCCCAGTTTGCTAACTTCCTCAGCAGTCAGGGGATCGGCAAGGGCGACCGGGTCGCCTGCCTACTGCCGCGGACTCCGGAGCTACTGGTCGCTGTACTGGGTACCCTGCGCGCTGGCGCTGTTTACCAACCGCTGTTTACCGCCTTTGGTTCGGGCGCCATCGAGTATCGACTCGGTCAGGCGAAATCCAAGCTGATCATCACCAATCCTGAGCAGTGGTCCAAGCTGGCTGATGTCAAAGCGTGCCCTAAAACACTGTTGGTTGCTGATCCAAGCCATGCGCTGGCTGCCGATGCGGACTTTATCTACAGCAGTGCGGTTGGCTCCCAATCCGAGCAATTTACGCCGGTCAAAATAGGCAAAGACGACCCCTTCCTGCAGATGTTCACGTCGGGCACTACCGGTAAATCCAAGGGTGTGGCGGTACCCGCCAGAGCCCTGATTTCGTTTTGGACCTACATGGAATTGGCCATCGGCCTACGCGAAGAAGATCGCTACTGGAATGTTGCCGATCCCGGCTGGGCTTACGGTCTCTACTACGCCGTTGTCGGTCCGCTGCTGCTAGGCAGCACCACCCACTTCAACGAAGCGGGTTTTACCGCCGATAACACCTACGCGTTTTTACAAAACTTCCGCATCACCAATCTGGCCGCAGCCCCCACCGCCTACCGATTACTGATGGCTAACGAGAAGCAGCGTGCCGACTACGATATCAATCTTCGTATCGCCAGCAGTGCCGGCGAGCCGCTCAATCCCGAAGTAATCGGTTGGATGCAGCGGGTATTCGGCTGCAAGGTTTGTGACCATTACGGCCAGACCGAGACCGGCATGACCGCCTGTAATTTCCACGCCCTGGAGCACCCACACCGCACCGCCTGCATGGGTTATCCGATGCCGGGCTACCGGTTGGTCGCCTTGGACGACAACTTCAACGAGGTAGCTGCCGGGGAGACCGGTCAGCTCGCCGTCGACACCACCCAATCACCGCAATTTTTCTTCCAGGGTTACAGCTGGAGTGATAAAAACCCCTACCAGGGTAACTACTACCTGACCGGTGATATGGTGATCAGCAACGGCGACGGTTCACACTCCTACACCGGCCGCGATGATGACATCATCACCTCAGCGGGCTACCGGATTGGACCTGCGGATGTTGAAAACACCCTGCTCGAGCACGCAGCAGTCACCGAAAGCGCCGTGGTCGCCAAACCCGATGCCAAACGCGGCTCTATCGTCAAGGCATTCGTGGTCATCCGTCCCGAGCTGGATGCAACGCCCGCGTTAGCCGAAGAGTTGCAGCAGTTCGTCCGCAGTCGTTTGTCGACCCACTCCTTCCCTCGCGAGATCGAGTTCGTCAGCGATCTGCCGAAAACCCCCAGCGGCAAGCTGCAACGCTTCCTGCTGCGGCAGCAGGCCGAGAAAGAATAACCCGCAGTTAAACGCGAAAAACAGAGTGTCGGCTATCCCAGCGAGGTATTTTTTTGGGCTAGCCGGCATCTTTCTCCATCTTCCCGTCTTCTCTCAGCTTCCCGTCTTCTCTCAGCCTCAATAGCGCTTTGCAGCTGACAGCGAGATTTTGCTCGTTAATTTTCCTCTTTATTCATAAATTACCGCCGGTTTAATTGTCACTTGGGCGTAAAAGCGTGATGATTAGAGAATCTTAATTAACACAAGGTCCTTGTTGAGCATGGTAGCTCTTAATAGTGCTCTGAATAGCGCTCTGGATAACGCCCTAGCTAAGGCCATAGAAGCCTTAGCGCTACAGCTTCATCGCCAATCGGTTAACCCAAATCCCCGATACCCTTGCCGTATCCAGCAGCGACTGAAACTCACGACTGAGCTCGACCCTGAATTAGCCCCTGAATTAGCCCCTGAAGTAGACCTCAGCGGCTGGTTAGCGGCACAGTCAGCGTTTCCAAAATTTTTCTGGCGTAGCCGTGATCGACGCACTCAAATCGCAACCCTGGGCATCGCCGTTGATTACCAGGACCAACAGGCCCATAGTCAACTCAGCGCCAACATCGCCATCGAGCAGGGTCTTCGCTATTACTGGTTATCCGGATTCGATATCCCTACCGTCTGCGGCAAGCCTGCTGGTCACGACAAGGGCTACCCGCAACAGCGACTATTTTTACCCCAGCTTGAACTCAGCCAAGAGGATGCTCGGTTAACGCTAAGCGTGGTGCTGGCTACCAGCACCGATATCGCCGGGCGCGCTACTCAACTGCAACATTTACACCCCTGTCTCACACTAATCCCTGCCCCTATTAAGATCACTCGGCGACAGGAGAGTCTCGAATACCCCCAGTGGAAAAAAGCTATCGGCGATGCCAAGCGTTGTTTTAACCAGGGTACGTTGCAAAAAGTGGTACTGGCGCGTCAAAGTCATTTTGATTGCCTAGAGCCCATCGATTTTTGGTCTCTGTTCAAGAGCTGGCAGAGTGGCAGCCTAAACAGCTATCAGATGGGCTACCAGATGTCGGCCGAACAGGGTTTTCTGAGCTTCTCTCCCGAACGGCTGTACCGACGCGACGGAAGCACCCTCACGACCGAAGCGATAGCCGGTACCCTGCCCTGCTCCACCGACACCGACCTTGCTCGCCAACAGGCCCAGACATTGCTCGCCGATAGCAAATCACGCCATGAACACGATCTGGTCGTGGTTGAGATCGGCGCCAAACTGGAAGGTCTAGGGATAAACCTGAGCCAAGGGTGCCATACAGAGTTACTCAAACTTGCTGGAATCCAACATCTAAAGCAGCGTATTCAAGGGCAGCTTCCACACCCGCAGATGGATGCCCAACTGTTGCTGACACTGCACCCCACCGCCGCCGTCGGAGGTTTACCCACCGAGGCTGCACGCAACTTCATCCGCCTACACGAACCCTCTCAACGAGGCCTGTACGCCGGTTGCTGTGGCTATATAGGTCCAGAGCAGAGCGAACTGGCGGTAACTATTCGCAGTGCTGAGGTTAGACTATCGCAACTGACGCTTTACGCCGGTGCTGGAATTGTCCCTCAATCCGATCCTGAACTGGAGTGGCAAGAGCTCGAGCAAAAAATCGCCCAGCCGCTCGCCTGTCTCCGCTACCCACAATCTAGACCCATAAACAATCTAAACCTAGAACCTACCTACCAAGGCGTAGAAACAGTCTATGTTTTCAACTCATCACAGCTCGATTAACCAGCTCTGGGCCTCGTTGCTGATTGAAGAGCTGGTTCGCAGTGGTATTAACCATGTCTGCCTGGCACCAGGATCTCGCTCGACCCCGCTAGTGATTGCGCTGGAACAGCATCCAGAATTGCAACTACACCACCATTTTGACGAGCGTGGATTGGGATTTTTGGCATTGGGGCTGGCCAAAGGGTTAGCCGCAGCAGCAGCGAACCAAGCGGTTGCAATTATCACCACCTCCGGTACCGCGGTGGCTAACCTCTACCCCGCGGTCATCGAAGCATCCCAGACAGGAGTACCGCTGCTGCTGATCAGCGCCGACCGTCCGCCACGATTGCACCACTGCGGCGCCAACCAGAGCATCAATCAGCAGGGTATCTTTGCCAACTATCCCCAGCACAGCCTGTACCTGCAGCCACCGAGTCAAGAGCAGCCCCCAGATCAATTGCTACGTCA